>JBBSAR010000097.1:0-11252 GCA_038252125.1 Desulfatiglandales bacterium | reverse complement strand
TTGAAATAGAGGATCTGCTGATTGTCCGGTCTGTCGGCAGGTAAGGATTTGTTAGAATGCATTTGGAGCGGGATGTCAATATAAAAAAATCGTGGCTAAACTATAGGTATTCGACATATATTTTTATGACTTTATTTGGTTTTCCGAAGGGTTAGGAGGTGTTCTCGCAGGCGAATTTTTTTTCCTCTGAGACCAATTTTGTCACGAATATTGTTTCTGTAAAACTCCGTGCTCCCTTTTGTCATATTCAATTCTTCGGATATCTCTTTTGTGGATTTCCCGTCTCTTATCAGATTGGCCACCTGAATTTCCTTTGGCGTGAGGGCGATATATTCGTAGGAAAGCTTTCTTGTAAAGGGGGAGGCTACATGTTTGAGGTTGGTTTCGAGGGTTTCAAGGTACTCCTTCACATCAGCACTGATTTCCGCTTTCTTTATCTTGGAGATATACGGCACAACCATCTTTTTTAGCGTAGACAATACTTCCTCTTCAATTTCCTCCCTGTTTTCGGCAGATTTCTGGAGCATCATCTTCAAGGCCATATTCGCCTGTTCCAGGAGTTCGGTTTTGGTTTCGAGCTCCCTCTTTCCTTCCTCAAGCTTTCTAACAGATTCAACTTCTCTGGTGATGTCCTTTCCGTGAGCAGCCAACTGAATGACCTTTCCGGCATTGTCAAATATGGGATATATACTGTTGTCGAAAACGACCTTTCCACGTTTATCCGTAAAACGGGTGGGCTTTCCGGTTCTGATGACCCTGTCGATCTTGGGTTTCCTGGCTTTGGCCAGGTCTTTCGGCATGAGGTCGTAGATGCATTTACCGATAAATTTCTCGACTTCCATCCCGAATCTTTTGGCCACCGTGGGATTGCCGGCGAGAACGGTCCCTTCAAGATCCAGCAATGCCATGCTGTCGGAAGGAGCGTTCAATAGAGCCTTCAACTGATGATTGGAAGCTTCAAGTTCGGATGTACGTTCCTTCAATTTCGATAAAACTTCAGCGTAGGCTTTCTTCAGCCGATTCTCAACCTGCATTTTGTGGAAGGCTATCTCTATGGATGCCTTGACCTCATTCGGTTCAAAAGGTTTGAGGAGATAGCCATGGGGTTCCACATTTATCGCACGCTGAACGATTTCATCCGTTCCATAACCGGTTATAAAAACAACGGCACAATCGACCAAACGCATTATTTTCCGCGCAGCCTCGGTCCCGTCCATGCCTCCCCGCATGACGATATCCATCAAAATCAGATCGGGTTTCAGTTCAGGCACCATTTCAACCGCCTCTTCACCTGAAGCGACAACGCCCACGACCTCGTACCCCAGGTCCGGCAGAATGGCGTTGAGCGACTCCGAGATGATATAATCATCATCAACAATCATGATTTTGAGCATTTTCACACCCCTCTGATGTTAGACAGTACCCCAAATATCTACCGACAATAATACATATCCCAACTCTGGAATCACTGCATTAATATTCATGATAAAATCCCTCGGCATCCTACCCGGAAACGCAAAAGAACTTCAACAAGAATAGAAACTTGAAAAAATCCGACCCGTGCAAGGAACGCTTTTTTACCAGAAGACCAGCAATTCTCATTACCGGGATATCTTGACGCATTCTTGGCAGCATTCGATCTATGTCGCAGGGAAGGGGTTCGTCGCCCCAGCAGATTGGGATTCTCAAAGAAAGCAATTCCTACGCCTTCCTCTATTCGTGTCATTCGTATCATTCGTGGTTAAAATGCATTTTCATGGCTGAATTCCGCACCGGTGAATGGATGGAATTCATGCTGGATAGCCCACATATACCATATTGAACCCATTTACCTCGCGAAGTGTTTTTGTTATATGGATTTTTTGAAAGCGCGAAATAGGGCGTTGAAACCTGACTATGCATGCCCAAAGAGGAAACAGGCGCCATGGCAACATATGACTACGACATAGGAATTATCGGCGGAGGCGCGGCAGGCCTCACCGTGGCAGCCGGTGCGGCCCAGTTGGGCGCAAAAACCATTCTGGTTGAAAAAGAAAAGGAGTTGGGTGGAGATTGTCTTCATTTCGGATGCGTGCCGAGCAAGACCTTGATCCGCACCGCCATGGCCTGTCATACCATGAAAAACTCCCGGGCATTCGGGCTTCCTCCGGTGGAAATTCCGCCGGTCGATTTTGCGAAGGTGAAAGAGAGAATACAATCGGTGATCAGCGCCATTCAGAAACACGATTCCGAAGAAAGATTTTGCTCTCTGGGCGCGAAGGTGGAATTCGGGACCCCCGCATTCTCCGACGAACATACCATACGCCTCAACGGGAACGCATATTCAGCCAAGAACTGGGTTATAGCCACGGGCTCATCGCCGGGGATTCCTCCTATTGAGGGGCTGGATAAGACCTCCTATATCACCAATAAGGAAATCTTCTCACTGGATCACCTGCCCGAATCGATGATTGTTCTCGGCGCCGGCCCCATCGCCATGGAGATGGCCCAGTCCTTCAACCGCTTGGGAACAAAAGTGATTGTGATTCAGAGAAGCGGCCAGATTCTGAGCAAAGAGGACAAGGACATGGCTGATGAAGTCATGAACGTTTTACAATCCGAGGGCGTCCTGTTTCATTTAAACGCATCCGTCATCCGGACAAGCAACCAGGGCTCCGAAAAAGAGGTGCTGATAAAGGCTGAAAATGGAAAAGAAGTGGCCTTGCGGGCCGAGAAAATATTGGTGGCCATGGGAAGAACGTCGAATCTGGAGGGTTTAGGTCTTGAAAAAATCGGTGTCGAATTTAATGGAAAAGGCCTGAAAACGGATGACAGACTGCGGACAAGTCAAAGACACATCTACGCCGCGGGGGATGCGACAGGGACCCATCAATTTACACACGCCGCGGGATATGAAGGAGGCATTGTAATCAGCAACGCTATTTTTCATCTTCCCAGAAGGGCAAACTACACCCTTCTGCCATGGTGTACGTATACGGACCCCGAGCTTGCAAGCATCGGAATGAATGAAAAGGCAGCCAAGGCAGCCGGAATTGAATACTCCGTTTGGACGGAAGCATTCAAGGACAATGACAGAAGCCTTGCGGAGGGTGAAAAGGTCGGAAAGATAAAGATGATCTTGGATGAAAAAGAGAAGCCTTTGGGTGTCCAGATCTTGGGACCACAGGCTGGAGAGCTGCTCAACGAATGGGTGGCTGTTTTAAACGGCAAGGTGAAGCTTTCCACCCTGGCATCCGCTGTTCACCCCTACCCTACCCTTGGCGAGATCAATAAGCGCGTGGCGGGCGTCTATTTTTCACCGAAGATTTTCTCCCACAAGGTAAAGAAAGGCCTGAAATTCTTCTTTCATTTGAAAGGAAGGGCCTGCGGGGAGAAACATGAGGCAAAGAAAGGTGATTAATTGGTATGACCTCAATGAAGAAGAGGTCTTAGCACTCCTTAACAATTGAAACATTTCGACTCGGTTAAGTCCCGGATTGCAGTGGCGCTTTACGAGGCCTCCGGGTCCAATCGAATCACATGGGTCGAACAGGAGATGCAAGGGTCATAAGCCCTGACCAGAACCTCCATGGCGTGTGCAATGTCGGCTTCGTTCCGATCCAGAATCCCGGGGGTGTAAGCCCGCATGTCGGCCTCCAGGTTTCCCAGATTCTGGGCCGTGGGGATGACCAGGTTGGCCTCCAGACATTTCCCCTCATCGTCGAAAGAATACTCGTGAAACAGAGTTCCCCGCGGCGCTTCCACAACCCCCACTCCCCTGCCCGACCGAGGATGGACCGGCGCCAGTTCGTCTTCGGCCCGAATCCCCGTCTCCAAGAGCCGATCGATAATCTGAACGCTCTCCTCGAGGCAGTGGACGCACTCCACCACTTGTGCCGTACAGTTCATAAAAGGGTTGAAACACGGGATCTTGATGTCCAAATCCTCAGTCGCCTCTTTGGCCATCGGCCCCAGCAAAGAGTAGTTGTTGTTCAAACGGGCCAGGGCGCCCACCATGTATTCCGGCCGGTTCCATCTTGCGTATTTCGCGGTAGAGTAGGGTTGTACATATTCGGAAATAGCGTTTTTATAGTCTTCCGGGGCCAGTGTCTTGCCGTCGCTTGAAAAAAGGTCTCCTTCATAGAAAGGATATACACTGGAATGTTTTAAGGAGACAAATTCCGTCTCCCGCTCGAAGGAGGGAAAAGAAAAAGAACGAAATAGGGATACGGTTTTCCGGATGTCTTCCATGCCTTCCGACAGCCGTTCTTTCATGCGTATGAGCGAGCCTTCGGTGTGAACGAAGGAGAATCCCCCCGTATTCATGGCCACAGGGTGGGTGTGCCGACCGATCACCTCGGTGCAAAGATCGTAGGCCAGCCGTTTCAGCCGCATGGCCCGCTGCACCGTCTCCCGATCCGTCTCCGCCAGGTGAAGGATGCTCGGAATACCGAGAAAATCGGGAGCCGCGAGAAAATAAAGATGCAAGATGTGACTGCTGAGGACTTCGCCGTGAAAGGCCAGCCGTCGCAGAAGAACGGATTGATCGGAAATTTGCACGTCAAAGGCCGCTTCCACCGCCTTCAAGGCGGCCGCCCGGTGACTTACCGCGCAGATGCCGCAAACCCGCGATGCCAGGTGCGCCACCTGATCATAGAACTTTCCCCGCAAAAAGACCTCGAAGAAACGGGGCGCCTCCACCACGGCAAAGCGGATCTCCTTCAATTTTCCGCCTTCAATCACGGCGGTAATGTCCCCGTGACCTTCCACGCGGGTCAGGTGATGAATGTGGATCCTCGCGTTATCGACCATGGTCGGGTTTCTCCTGTTGCAGTGGCAGGAAGGGTCCGTTGTACAGGGAAAACCAGGAACGGATTCGATCCCGGTCGGGATGAAGACGGCGGGCAACGGCCTCCATGATGGCGTGCCGCTGATCTTTGGAAAACACCCGGACCGCGGCCATCATATTGGGTTCGTCCATGAGACCCCGACACCCCTGACAGGCATCTCCGTAGGCGGTGCAGATGGCGTTGCAGCCGCATCGTGTGACCGGACCCAGACAGACAAGTCCCTTCTCCAGAACGCACAGGTGGTCGTTTCGCTTGCACTCCACGCATACCGGGTCGTTGGGAAGAGGATGGGGTTGGCCGGTGAGAATCCGTTTGAAAACGGTTTCGATCTCGGGAAGGCTGGCGGGACATCCAAGGATGCGATAGTCCACGGAAACCACCGAGGCCACGGGTTGTGCGCGAAGCGCCTGGAAATGACCGGATTCATCGCCGTAAACCAGCTTCAACGCTTCCTCCCCACTCCACGCGTTTCTGAGGGCGTTGTGACATCCAATGCTCGCACACGTTCCCAGAGACACCACGATATCCGCTGTATCCCGAACTTTCTGGATGCGCTCCATATCCTCCAGACTGGCGATGCTCCCTTCGCAGAAAGCGATATCATATTCATCCGATCCCCCGCTCATGGCTTCGCGCCAGGCGACAACCTCCACGTGCTCCAGCAGATCCAGGAGGGTCTCCTCCAATTGCAGAACCGTCAACTGGCATCCCTCGCAGCAGGCGAAATCAAAAAACGCGATCCTCGGTTTGTCTTTCCGTGTCTCCATTTTCGCTCCCCAATGGGAATATTAGTCTTCCGGCGCCCGGGCCTCTACCGCCTCGGTGAAATCCTCCAGGTCCGAATATCGGAAAACGGGCCCGTCCTGACACACGTAGACACCGTTCAGCTGACAGTGGCCGCACTTGCCTATGCCGCACTTAAAATGCCTCTCCAGGGAAAAGTAGATCCTTCTCCTGTTCACGCCTTTGGCCAGGAGTGCCATGGCCACGAACCGGTACATGACGGGAGGCCCTACAACGGCAGCCATGGTGGAAGGATTTCCCAGCTCCATGTCGTTCTTGATCGGTTGGGTCACGACTCCGACCCTCCCCTTCCAGGATTCATCAGCCTCGTCCACGGTGAGGAACATCTCGATCCCGGGATCCCGGGTCCACTCCTCAACCTCTTCCCTGAAAAGGATGAGAGACGGATTTCGCGCCCCGTATACCACGATAACCCGCCCGTAATCCTCACGATTGTCTCTCACATACTGGATCAGAGAGCGCAGGGGCGCAAGGCCTATCCCGCCGGCCACCATGATCACATCTCTGTGCCTCATCGTTCGAACGGGAAATCCTCGGCCGAAAGGCCCGCGAATCCCGACCCAGTCCCCCTCGGAAGCATTGTAAATAGCATTGCTCACATGCCCCGCGGGCCGGACGCAAATCTGGAAGCGATGGGGACGGCTGGGCGTGGAGCAAACCGAGATAGGGATCTCCCCATAGCCGTACCTGGAAACCTGCACAAATTGGCCCGGCTGATGCCCCAGGGCGCGTCGGTCCGCCAACTCCAGATCGATTACAGCGTCCATGGCCTCCCGACGGATCGAAACAATCCGGGCCGGTTCCGGCAGGTAACTGGAATGGGAATCTCCATGGGCTTGTCGCTTTTCCATCTCAGACATGGGCGGCGCCTTTCGCCGCGGCGGCGATGATCCGATTGGTCTCATCCAGGATATTGATATCCGCAGTACAGGCCCTGCTGCAACGCCCGCACCCGGTGCAGAAAGGACGGCCGAAGCGGCGGTGGAGATAGAGGAATTTGCGGTGCCAGCGATGCCGGACCCGTTCCCAACGTTCACCCCGGAACCGATGTCCGCCCGCTATGACGGCAAAATCCGCCAACTGACATGAATCCCAGGCCCTGCGCCTCACGCCGCTATTCAAGTCCCAGTTAAATTCATCCTCCATGGTAAAACAAAAACAGGCCGGACACGTGGTGTTGCACGAGCCGCAACTGTAACACCGCAAGGCGATATCTTCCCAAATCTCCCGAAACGTTCCCGCCTCCAGCAGATCCGCCAACCGATCCGGATTCGTTTCAAGACATCCTTTGATGCCCGATACCTTTTGCCTCAGCCTGTTTTCGGCATCCACAAGATCCTCTTCAAGGGCATCCGCGGTCGCGGCCTCCGCAAGCATCTCCGCACCGGCCCGGGTATGGATTTCCACCAGATAGCCCCGGTGGATCTCCGTCAAAAAGAGATCACACGGTCTGCGCGCCCGGGATGTCCCCAGTGAATCACAGAAGCAGTATTCGTCGGGTACGCAATCTACTCCTATCAGGAGTGCGCGGCCGCGGTTGTGCTGCCACCTCCGGTCGGGAGGTGGGTAGGCGTAGGCCCGATCCAGCGCGTCGATGGCGGAAAGGTCGCAGGGATGGATTCCCACCACAACAAAAGGCTCCTCTTCCTCAACCGGGGTGAGCTCCGGCGGGTTTCCCGCATCGAATCGAAAGAGTGTTTCTTCCGGAGGAAAGAATGCCTTTTTGGGAGGCAGGGTCGTGGTGGTGTAATTCAAAACAAGATCCTCTGGTCTGGCTAACCAGTCGAACCGATGGAATCCCGGTTGATCCGTTCTTTCCATGGGCCCCATAACCCTCTGTTTTCTCATGATCCGGCCGATGAAATCGGTGAAGGAATCGGAGGAAATCAATCGGTAGGAGGGCAGAGTTCGCGTACGCAGCATGGTTTGGCTCCTTACCCCTCTTTTATCTGTCGTCGAAAGGCCTGCAGCCGTCGAACGTGCTGGTGTTCCTCCGCCATAACACGATCTACCTGATCCACTTCCGACAACCGGACCAAGGTTCTGATCCCCGAATAGAAAAGGATCGATTTCTTCTCGAATTCGAGAGCGGCCTCTATGGCTTCGACGGGGTTTTGGATATTAAGAAGCTGCCGGGAGACGGTTTCCGGCGCATCAAAAACTTCTCTTTCCACGAACGCTTCCAGATAATTGCGGAGCTCTCCGGGATAGCTCTCTTGAAGTGTTTCATCCGCATCGAGATTTTTTTTCATTTGCGAGAACAGACGGGCATGCGCAACTTCCTGTTCCAACAGGTATCGGAACACTTCTTTCAATTCCACGTCGGGAGTCGCGGACAGGCAGGCTTCGTAGAATACTCGGCCGTGACCTTCTATTCGGATGGCCATCTCCATGAGTTCCACGGCGCGAAATACCGGATGTTGCGGCATCATTTTCCGAAAATCTCCTACTTAAATCTGGAGCTGGCTGACTTTATCGCCTCTTCCAACGCATCCAAGGCCATTCCGACGCCGATTTTCAGATCTTCCCATGCATCTCCTCCAGCCTCACGCATTTCCGCCAGCTTGGCCTCAGCCACTTTTCGTTTTTCCTGCAGATATTCCATTTGTTTGTTATACTCGACGCGCACCCCCGCCTCTGCTTTATCAGCCTTGGCTCTCAGCTTGTCGATTTTAGCGTTCCATTGATCCAGCCTCGCGTGCAGCTTTTGAATATAGAGATCTTTATCCAGCATGATTTTATCCTCCGTGATGTTTCAGCCAAAATTTTAAAAATTATAGCCTCCTCAAATGCTCTTTACTATGGGGTCTATCTTGTATTCGACGGGTTTTTCCATCTTATTTCGATCGGGGCTCATGGCTTGATTTCTTCAAGTTTGCATTCATTTCCGCAACGGTTCAAAATGTTGCTTCTCTCGACCTGAACGGTTACGTGATCGATGCCGAATCGCTCACGGAGTTCCGCATCTATCCGGGTCAGCATGGCATCGTCATTTTCCAGAACCGGCTTTACCACATGGGCCGTCAGAGCCGTCTCCGCGGTGCTCATGGCCCAGATGTGTAAATCGTGAACCGCCTCGATCCCCTGTACGTTCAATAGATAGTTTGAGACCTCTCTTGAATCGATCTCGGCGGGAACCGCGTGCAACACCAGATTGACGGATTCCGTGAGAAGTTGCCAGGTCCCGATCAGTATGAAGCCGGCAATGACCAGGCTGACAACCGGATCGATCCAGAGACGGCCGCTGATAAGAATAGCGATACCGGCCACAACCACTCCAAGCGACACGCCTGCATCCGCCGCCATATGAAGAAAAGCGCCCCGGATGTTCAAATCCTTTTGCCGATCCGCAATAAAAAACAGGGCCGTGGCTGCATTGATGACCACGCCGACGGCCGCTACATAGATCATGGTAACGCCTGAAACAGGTCGGGGATTACCGAAGCGATAAATGGCCTCCCAGGCAATTCCAGCCACTGCAAAGAAAAGGATTACCGCATTAATGAGCGCCGCCATGATGGTGGTGCTTTTCCATCCATAGGTTCTGCGGCGCGAGGGTCCGCGGGTACTCAGAACCTGAGCTCCCCAGGCCAGAAGGAGACCTAAGACATCCCCGAGATTGTGACCGGCATCCGCAAGCAATGCAGTGGAATTTGCCAGAATCCCAAAGGCAGCCTCAAAGGCGACGAAACCAACATTTAAACAAACAGCAAGCCCAAAGGCCTTATTGTAATAAATCTGCGCGTGATCATTCATCTATTCATCTCCTGCAGGCATAATAATAGGAAATTTGTTATGGATTCCACAATGGGGGCAATCCTGTATTTTCCGACATAAAGCCTTTCTTCCGCAAATATACAGGATCGAACGTATTTCCATCGACATCCTTCATGAATAGAATTCTTAGAAAGACAGGGAGGGATCAAAATGCCCTCAAAAAGAAAGTCTATACGGTAGAACGAATCGGCCCACTTTTTGAGACAGCAAAAGAACTTTTGGGTGAACTGGGTTATATCAATGTTCAGTTCAAGCTCGACGATGGGACCCTGGGTTGGAAGGAAAACGCGCCTTACGATGCCATCATCGTCACGGCCGCGGCGCCCCATATTCCGGAACCCTTATACGAACAGATGGCGGAGGGGGGCCGCCTCGTAATTCCCGTGGGAGACAGAATCGGACAGGAACTGATCAAGATCACGAGAAACGGAAAAGAGTTCCGCCAGAGAGCGCTGGGAGGCGTCCGCTTTGTGAGCCTCATAGGAGCGCATGGGTGGGATGAATGAGGCTGCTAATGCAAATCCGGTTGAAAAGGGCTTATGAGAAAGCGGAACCCATGGACGGTACGCGAGTACTGGTGGACAGACTGTGGCCTCGCGGTGTGAAGAAAGAAGATGCCGGAATTGATGCGTGGCTCAAGGAGATAGCGCCCGGCGATGACCTGAGAAAATGGTTCGGTCACGATCCGGACAAATGGGATACATTTAAAAAACGCTATATCGGCGAACTCGAGAAAAATGAGGAAGCCGTAAAGATGCTGCGAGAAATCCTCGAAAGAGGACGGGTGACTCTTATTTTTGGAGCAAAAGACGAACAACACAACAATGCCGTTGTCCTGAAGCAGTATATGGAAGAAGGGTCAGCCGTTTCGTGAGCGCAGGATCAAGCATCCTTCAAAAAGGCTGGGAAGTAGTTTGCACTCTCCCATATTTGAAAAAGTTATAAGGTTTCGGGTTTCAGGTTTCAGGCCCAAAAATATGCAGAACCGGTTTGGTGTTCTTCTCCCTTCCAGATCACTGACACCTGACACCCGGGTTTCAGTAAAAAAAGGAACTGCCACGCCCATTCAAAATAAAGAGATGGGGATCAAAATAGCCATCTCCACCTTTCCCCTTGTTTCGCTACGGAACCTGAATAGCCCACGCCACCCGTTTTTTTGTCAACGGGCAGGGATTTTTTACTCTTCAATCGTAATCGCACCGTTCGGGCAGAGTTTTGCGGCCTTCCGACAACATGCCTCAAGGGATCGTGGAATCGCATCAAGCCTCACCGCGGCCCTTTTGCTTCCTTCACGAAAACGAAATACATCCGGACACTCCATAACACAAAGGCCCACTGTCCTGCACTTCAGTTCATCGACAATTACTTTCATAATAAACCTCAAGATAAAGTAAAAAAATAGTGTATTTTATTGGGTTCTCCCCCGTAAGTGATTCACATGGTCAAAGCGGAGACGAAGGCCCTGACTCCCTGTTCCTATTCTAACATTAAGTTGGATAAATAAGGAAAAAAGACGATATTTTTGTCTGTAACATCTGTGGTTTGGAAATGCAGGTTAAAAAACCTTGCTCCTGCGTCTCCGGGTCGGCGCAGACTTGCACGGTTCCCCGCAAGTGCTGCAACCAGGACATGGTCAGAAAATAGTCCATCGGATTCCCCGTCGGTGGGATGATCGTTCCACATCGCCAATCCCCCGCCGGGAATTTGAACGGGTACAGGATCTACCTCTTGCTGAAACTGTCCGGGGAGCCCCCTTCGCCCTCCAGTGTACATTTGGTGAAGTCTATTTGCTGATTGCACTTGCTGCAGATATGGGTTCTCGAAAACTCGTCCGAAAAGATC
>JBBSAR010000096.1:0-11273 GCA_038252125.1 Desulfatiglandales bacterium | reverse complement strand
TCCGGAACCTGGTTCGCTTTTCCAAGCCCACTCCCGAGCATTCCCTTTCCATCGCCGACAACAACAATGGCGCTGAAACTAAAACGTCGACCGCCCTTTACAACCTTTGCAACCCGGTTGATGTGAACAACCTTCTCGATTAATTGGACTTCGTCCTCTCCGTGAAACAATGGAATTCTCCCTATCTATCAAAATGTTGGTATAATCAGCATATTCTTCTTTTAGAGGATCCGCCGAATACAAGCTGAACAAAGACCCAACTCCGCACAGCCCCTGTCAAAATTCGAGCCCGGCCGCCCGTGCCGCCTCTGAGAGTGCTTTCACTCGGCCATGATACAGAAAGCCATTGCGATCAAAGACTACTTTTTTTATTCCCTTTTCAAGAGCCCGCTTAGCGATAGCGTCACCTACCAAGGCCGCACCCTTTCTATTCCCGCCCTGGATTCCAGCTTCGGGACCAATAGCCTTCGACAAGGAAGATGCCTCAACAAGGGTACCCCCCACTGTATCGTCTATTATCTGCGCATACACGTGCTTGTTGCTTCTGGAGACACAAAGGCGAGGCATTTCGGAACTTCCCCGTATCTTCTTTCTGACCCTGCTCTGCCTTCTTAATCTTCTCTCTGCCTTACTTACAGAACTCATGCCGACAACCCCTCAACAATCTTCATTTGTGTTTACTTAGCACCCGTTTTTCCAGCCTTTTTCCGGATATGTTCATCCGTATACCTCAGCCCTTTACCCTTATAGGGCTCTGGAGGTCTGAGACCCCGGATTTTGGCGGCAGTCCGGCCAAGAAGCTCTTTGTCAATTCCCAACAAGGTAATTTTGTTCTTATCAATGGCTGCACTTATCCCTTGTGGTAGGTCAAAACTGATTGGGTGTGAAAAACCAAGATTAAAAAGAATCGACTGATCTTTAACCTCCGCTCTATATCCAACCCCCACAATCTCAAGCACTTTCTCAAACTCTTTACTTACGCCCGATACCATATTGGAAATCAAGGCGCCATATAAGCCATGTAGAGATCTGCACTCTCTGGATCCATCGGCCACAGTTACCAAAACGTTTCCCTCACCCACTTCAATCCCAACCTTTGCGTGGGTAGAACGACTGATGCTCCCTTTCGGCCCTTTTACGGAAACCGAGCCGTCACCGATTTTGACCTCAACACCCCTTGGAATCGGGATAGGCTTCTTGCCTATGCGTGACATTCATAACCTCCACTATCTTAAATCCAATTATTGGCGAACGGCTACCACACAGAGCAAATGATCTCGCCCCCGATATTTTTCTTTCTGGCCTCACGGTCGGTCATCAGCCCCCTTGACGTCGATATGATTCCAATACCGTATCCATTTAATATCGTGGGAATTTTGTCAGAACCTGCGTAAGCTCTGCAACTGGGTTTGCTGATTCGCTTAATTCCTTCAATAACAGGAACGCCATCCTTGTCGTATTTCAAAAATATCCGGATAAATTTGTGCCGGCCATCCGAAACCAGTCTGAAATTTCTTATAAAGCCCTCAGCTTTCAGAACTTTTGCGATATTCATCTTCAGTTTTGAACTGGGGATATTCACTAACTCCTGTGAAGCCCTCAGGGAATTTCTTATCCGTGTCAGCATATCCGCTATGGGATCTGTCATAGTCATTATCTGCTTGCCCTCCACATTCTAATTGCAGCAGTCAATCTCAAAATATTTTTAACGCTCTTTTTCGCCCTACCAGCTTGACTTGACAACGCCGGGAATCTCCCCTCTCGACGCCAGGTTTCGAAAACATATCCGGCATAATCCGAATTTCCGCAAGTATGCCCTGCTTCGCCCACAAATAGGGCACCTGTTATATTGCCGTGTCGAAAACTTCTGCTCCCTCTTAGCCTTCACTCTCAGCGACGTCCTAGCCAAAACTACCTCCCTCGTTATTCCTAAATAAGACTAATTCCGAAATGGCATACCCAATTCTTTTAACAAGAACAGCCCTTCAGGGTCAGTTCTGGCAGACGTCACGATGGAGATATTCAATCCTTTCATTCTATCTACCTTGTCATAATCAATCTCCGAGAAGACGATAAATTCCTTCACACCAATACTGCAGTTTCCTCTCCCATCAAAGACCTTATTTGAAAGTCCCCTGAAATCTCTTACCCTGGCCAAGGCGGCATTAAACAGTTTCTCAAGAAAATCGTACATTTTCTGACGCCTCAGGGTAACCATGCATCCGATGGGCATTCCCTGCCTCAACTTAAATCCGGCAATCGATTTTTTTGCCTTGGTGATTACGGCCTTCTGACCTGCAATCATAGTCAGCTCATTCACCGCACCATCAAGAATCTTGATGTTCTGAATAGCTTCCCCCAAGCCCATATTTAACACAACCTTTTCAATTCTTGGGGCGGCCATGATGCTCTTATACTGAAACTTCTCCATCATGGCGGGAATAATCTCAGTTTCATATTTTTCTTTCAGTTGAGACAACGATTCCTCCTTAAAGATAAACAACACATCTCGTCAGGTTGGTAATTGAACGGACTGTGTACTGAGCGACGATTCCATAACGCACATATGTCACTGCAGAAATCAACCATCCATCGGTTCTTTGCACTTTTTGCATATGCGGATTTTAGCCCCATCTTCAAGACGCCGCATCCCCACTCTCGTAGGATCCGCACATTTATTACAAACGATCATCACATTTGAAATATGTATAGAAGCTTCTTTTTCAATAATGCCACCTTGCGCGTTCTGCGCGCTTGGCTTTGCATGTTTTTTTACGATATTCACTTTCTCGACAATCACACGCTGCTTTTCGCCGTCAACTTTCAAAACGGTTCCGATTTTTCCGTTTTCTTTCCCGGCTATAACAACGATTTTATCGTTTTTCCTTATTAGGGGATGTTTCGTCCTCACTTTATTGCTCCCTACTTAGAACATCTCTGTTTCAAAGCACGACCCATACATTGCTCACAGCACTTCCGGAGCCAGGGAAATAATCTTCATGAATTTCTTCGCCCGTAGTTCCCTGGCAACAGGACCAAATATTCTTGTCCCGATAGGCTCACTCTGCTGGTTAATCAAAACCGCTGAATTGTCGTCAAATTTGATGTGTGATCCGTCAGACCTTCTGATTTCCTTTGCAGTTCTTACAATCACCGCTTTTGCGACATCGCCCTTTTTTACCTTCGAATTGGGCATGGCCTCCTTCACCGCAACGACAATAATATCTCCAACTCCGGCGTACCTTCTTTTAGATCCCCCCAGCACCTTAATGCAGGCGACCTCCTTGGCTCCTGAGTTATCCGCCACCCTTAACCTGGTTTCCGTCTGTATCATTTAGTCAACTCCGATGAATAAGTCCCCTGCGGGATTATTCCTCAACATAACTCTTTTCTATAATTTCGACGATCTGCCATCTCTTCCGCTTACTCAAAGGCCTGCTTTCGATTATTCTCACCTTGTCCCCGATCTGGCATGAATTCCGCGGATCATGAGCCATATGTTTCGACCGCTTCCTCACATACTTTCCGTAGGTTGGATGTTTTGTCAATCGCTCGACGAGGACGACGATCGTTTTGTCCATGCGATTACTTACCACAGTGCCGACAAGCCTTCTTCTAAGTCCACGTTCTATCATCGCTACCTCATCCTATGGCCTGCCCTCGGGAGTCCCTTTTTCCCTGAGGACGGTCTTTATACGGGCCAAATATTTTTTAGTCTTAGGAATCATTGCCGTATTTCCGAGCTGCCCAGCAGCCTTCTGAAACCTGAGATTAAACAGTTCACGCCCGGATTCCTGCTCTTTTTCCTTCAACTCCTCCACGCTCAAATCCCTTAATTCATTGGCCTTCATAAACTACCTTCTCCTCATTATGAATCTCGTGGCAAACGGGAGTTTATGCCCTGCGAGACGAAACGCCTCACCGGCAACATTCTCAGCGACACCTTCCAACTCATAGAGTACTCTGCCAGGCTTAATGACCGCCACCCAACTGTCAGGAGAACCTTTTCCCTTCCCCATCCTTGTCTCCAAAGGCTTTTTACCGATAGGTTTATCAGGAAACACTCTGATCCAGACCTTACCACCGCGCTTAACATGCCTTGTTACCGCGATTCTTGCCGCCTCAATCTGCTGTGCAGTCATAAGGCCACATTCCTGAGCCTGCAAACCATAGTCCCCGAATTCGAGAGAACCTCCCCTGTAGGCCTTGCCCTTGGTTCTTCCTTTTTGCCTTTTTCTATATTTGACTTTCTTTGGGCTAAGCATAAAACTTACCTGTTCCTTAGTTGTTCTTATCCGGCAAAATCTCGCCTTTGAATATAATTACCTTCACCCCGATCACCCCATATGTGGTGAACGCTTCAGCAAATCCATAATCAATATCCGCTCGAAGTGTATGAAGGGGAACTCTTCCTTCCCTGAACCATTCCCGTCTTGCCATTTCTGCTCCACCCAATCTACCACTGCAGGATATCTTAATCCCCTGGGCCCCGAATCTGAGAGCAGAACTGACACTTTTTTTCATAGCTCTTCTGAAAGCCACCCGTCTTACCAATTGCATAGCGACGTTTTCCGCAACCAGTTGAGCATCTACTTCCACCTTCCTCACTTCCTGGATATCTAAAATGACTTCTCTCTTTATGAGTTTTTCAAGATCGGTCTTTAGCTTTTCAATTTCAATCCCTTTTTTCCCAATCACGATACCGGGCCTCGCCACATACATGCGAATCCGCACCTTGCTCGCAGCCCGTTCAATCTCTATCTTCGATATTCCTGCCTGGGAAACTCTCTTTTTAAGGAACTTCCTGATATTATAATCTTCAAGAACAAACTCACTGTAATGTGCTCCTGCAAACCATCTGGAATCCCAACTTTTCGTTATTCCCAGCCGAAAACTTATCGGATGAACTTTTTGTCCCAATATACACCTCCAGTGTGATCAGAAAAGCTCCTTTTTTAAGAAACCAATGACAGATCAGCCTTCGTCCACAACTACCGTGATGTGGCTTGTTCTCTTCCTAATTCTTGTAGCACGCCCAAGGGCGCGAGGCATCCATCTTTTAATGGTTGGCCCTTCGTCTGCATATGCTCGGCTTATGTACAGCGAATCAACGTCCATGCCGGCGTTTTCCTGAGCATTTGCAACCGCAGAATGGATCACCTTTTTCAAAATTCGCGCGCCTTTCTGTGGGGCAAACGCAAGCATGTTTAAAGCTTCTTCAACCTTTTTTCCCCTGACCTGGTCGATTACAAGCCTGATTTTTTGGGGAGAAATCCTAACGAATCTTGCTATAGCCCTTGTTTCCATTTTTCTCTTCAATACTGTCCATGAATTTGGTTAACAAAAAGAACGTAGGAAAAAACCGCGTCCATCATGACGACTGCACCTATCGTTCTACTTCATTTTGCCCTTCAGTTTGCTCTTCTTATCCCCGGCATGTCCATAAAAGGTACGTGTAGGAGCAAACTCTCCCATTTTATGCCCAACCATATCCTCTGACACAAAAACGGGAAGAAATTTTTTACCATTATGAACAGCAAAGGTGAGTCCTACAAATTCTGGAAGAATCGTCGACCTCCTTGACCAGGTTTTAATAATTTTCCTGCTCATGGATCCGGTAGCCTGTTCTACCTTTTTCAATAAGTGCCCGTCTACAAAAGGTCCCTTTTTTAGCGATCTAGGCAACGCCCTTCCTCCTGTCTGTCAATATTTCCCAATTCCACTTATTTGTTTCTTCTCTTTACGATCAGTTTATCGCTTGGCTTTTTAACGCGTGTCTTATAGCCCTTCGTAGGAACGCCCCAAGGCGTTACCGGATGCCGGCCCCCCGAAGATTTTCCTTCCCCGCCGCCATGTGGATGGTCAACCGGATTCATGGCAACGCCTCTGACATGAGGTCTTTTCCCTCGCCATCTATTTCTGCCGGCCTTGCCGATGGAGATATTTTCATGGTCCAAATTCCCGACTTGCCCGATGGTAGCACGGCACTCCAACATAACCATACGTACCTCGCCAGAAGGCAGCTTAATCTGGGCGTATCGACCCTCTTTCGCCATAAGTTGACAATAACTGCCTGCGCTTCTCGACAGCTGTCCACCGTGACCGGCACTCAACTCGATGTTATGAATGTGCGTTCCCAAAGGGATTTCTCTTAAGGTAAGTGCGTTTCCAACCCGAATTTCCGCACCGTTACCGGACATGACTTGGTCGCCAACGAAAAGCTTGTTAGGCGCGATAATGTATCTCTTTTCCCCATCAACATAGTTCAAAAGAGCAATATTCGAAGATCGGTTCGGGTCATACTCTACCGTGGCCACCTTGGCCGGAATCCCGTCTTTATCTCTCTTAAAATCGATGATGCGATAGGCGCGTTTATGTCCGCCGCCCCTGTGCCTGGCCGTCAAACGGCCGTTTGCGTTCCTGCCGCCCTTTTTTCTCAGGACGCTCAGGAGACTTTTTTCCGGCTTATCAGTTGTCAATTCCTCGAAGGTAGAATGTGTTTGAAACCTTCTCCCCGGCGAGGTTGGCTTGTTTGATTTGATACCCATGGTTGACTCCACATTATGAAAAGAGAAACAATGATCAGGAAATACGGAATAACTTTACTATATCTCCACTCCGCCGATCACATTCCTTCAAAAAATTCAATGTTTTTTCCTTCTGCAAGGGTCACTACTGCCTTTTTCCAATGAGATTTTCTGCCGACATTCCGACCAACCCTGCGCTTTTTCCCCTTAACATTCATCGTTCTAACATCGAGAACATCAATCTTGAAAAGAGTCTCTACGGCCTGGCGGATCTCAATCTTATTGGCCTTTCTATGAACCTTGAACGAGACCTGATTTGCCTCAGTTTTCTGCAGGTTTGCTTTTTCGGTGATGTGCGGTTCCCTGATAACCTGATAAATATCCACTATGCAACCAAGGCCTCCTCTAATTTTTCGATGGCGGACTGTTCAAGGAAGAGATGATCGTATTTCAAAATGTCATAAACATTCAATCCGTAATGCTGCATTACCTTAATGCGCGGAACGTTTCTTGAAGATTTCTCAAGGTTTTCCGATTTCTCTCCCGTGACGATCAACGCTTTCCTCACATCAAAGCCATTCATGGCTTCAACAAAGGACTTCGTTTTAACCTGTGAAAGCGCGAAACTATCCACCACTGTCAACTGTTCATTTTGCACTTTGTCCGTAAGAGCCATGCAAAGAGCGGATTTCCTGACTTTCTTATTTACCTTTTGCGCATAGTCACGCTGGGACGGTCCGAAAGCGACCCCGCCTCCTTTTCGAGTAGGAGAAGCCGCATTGCCGGCTCTTGCCCGGCCCGTTCCTTTTTGCCGCCACAATTTACTTGTGGAACCTTTCACTTCAGCGCGGGTTTTCACTTTTGCAGTGCCGGACCTCCGGGCTGCAAGCTGGCTTACGACAACCTGGTGAAGGACATCCGGCTTAATTGTCACTGAAAATATTTCATCCCGTAACATCACTTCGGAAATTTTCTCATTTTTTATATTATAAACATCCGCAACAGCCATGTTTTGCCTCTGTTTTGAAGGTCAGCGACCTGCTATGAATGATCAATTTGGTACAATGAAAGATAAACAGTTACGCCTTACAGATCTCGACCCTATTGTTCGGGGCGCCAGGCACGGATCCATTCACAATAATGACACCCATCTCGGGCCTGACATCCAAAACTCTTAGGTTCTTCACCGTTACACGCTGCTGCCCCATCCTTCCGGGCATTTTCCTACCCTTGACGACTCTTCCCGGGGTTGCACTACAACCTATTGAACCCGGTACCCTATGCGATCGCGACCCGTGTGTTTTTCTTCCACCGGAGAAACCCCATCGCTTCATGACACCGGCAAATCCCCTGCCTTTGCTTAAGGCCCTTACATGCACGAGCTCGCCGACTTGAAAAATATCCAGATTAAGTTCCTGTCCCAGCTCAAAGGCCTCCGGGTCATCTACCCTGATTTCCTTTAACTGTTCAAAAGTCCTCTCTCCTGCGACCTTGAAGTGCCCCTTCATAGGATTATTCAGTCGGTTTTCCTTTTTCTTCCCATATCCCACCTGGATAGCACTATAGCCTTCTTTGTCCAAGGTCTTTTTCTGAATCACCACACAAGGCCCTACTTCCAGAACAGTTACGGGAAAACTCTTCCCCTCTGCCAGAAAAAGCCTTGTCATCCCCAATTTCTTGCCAAACAGCTTATTGACCATATCAATTCAGCTCCAACCTATCTTTCATCCTTGATCGAGTCCAGGAAAACGTTCCATACAACAATTGTTCCACGCAGGATAAGCATCAAGACTCTAAAGCTTGATTTCCACATCCACGCCTGCGGCCAGGTCCAGTTTCATGAGCGAATCCACAGTCTGTTGCGTAGGTTCCAGTATATCCAAGAGCCGCTTATGCGTTCTAATCTCAAACTGCTCTCTCGATTTTTTATTTACATGGGGCGATCTCAGGACGCAATATTTGTTAATAACGGTAGGGAGCGGAATCGGTCCGGCAATTCTCGCACCGGTCTCTCTGGCAGTTTCCACGATCTCCATGGCAGACTGATCCAGCAGCTTGTGATCGTACGCCTTGAGGCTGATACGAATCTTCTGGTTTGTCAACATTCCCTTCTCCATTACTCGATAATCTCGCTGATTACGCCGGCACCGACAGTCCGCCCACCTTCTCGAATCGCAAATCGAAGTTCTTTTTCCATTGCGATTGGCGTTATCAGATTGATCTCCATTGATACGTTGTCCCCGGGCATCACCATCTCAACCCCTTCAGGCAGCGTGGTTACTCCGGTCACATCCGTCGTCCGAAAATAAAACTGAGGCCTGTATCCATTAAAGAAGGGCGTATGACGACCACCTTCTTCCTTGGTCAGAATGTACCCTTCCGCCTTGAACTTGGTATGCGGCTTGATCGATCCGGGTTTGGCAACCACCTGGCCACGCTCCACATCATCCCGCTTGATACCCCGGATCAGCACGCCGATGTTGTCCCCTGCCTGACCCTGATCCAAGATTTTCCGGAACATCTCAACGCCCGTGCAAACCGTCTTGATCGTATCCCTGATCCCGACAATCTCAACTTCCTCCCCGACCTTCACCACTCCTCGCTCAACACGACCCGTCACTACCGTGCCACGTCCCGATATGCTGAATACATCTTCTATCGGCATTAAAAACGGCTTGTCCGTGTCTCGTATCGGCTCCTGGATATAGCTGTCTATGGCATCCAGCAACTCGAATATCGGTTTCGCTTCTTCTGAATCAGGATCATCACTCTCCAGCGCCTTCAGTGCACTGCCTTTGATAATTGGAATATCGTCTCCCGGAAATTCATACTTCGTTAGCAGCTCCCTCATTTCAAGCTCTACAAGTTCGATCAGCTCTTCGTCGTCCACCATGTCGCACTTGTTGAGAAAAACCACGATGCTCGGAACACCGACCTGCCGCGCAAGAAGAATATGTTCACGTGTCTGAGGCATGGGACCATCATCGGCGCCCACCACCAAAATGGCGCCATCCATCTGAGCAGCTCCCGTGATCATATTCTTGATATAATCCGCATGACCGGGACAGTCCACATGGGCGTAGTGCCTCTTGACCGTCTCGTACTCCACATGCGCCGTGGCGATGGTTATCCCTCTCGCCTTTTCCTCAGGCGCCTTGTCTATCTCGTCAAAAGGAATGTAATCCGCCATCCCCTTTTTCTGAAGGTGCTTCGTAATCGCGGCCGTCAGCGTCGTTTTGCCATGATCTATATGACCTATCGTACCCACATTCAAATGCGGCTTGGTCCTCTCAAACTTCTTCTTAGCCATCTTTCAGTCCTCCTCAATTCAGGTTGCACGCAAGGGTGAAATTGGATTACAGGGTGACGACACGCCTCGGTAACACCATTAACCGCCGCTTACTCCCTAATGTGGAGCCCACGACCGGGATTGAACCGGTGAACCTCATCCTTACCAAGGATGCGCTCTACCTACTGAGCTACGTGGGCAATAAAAAGGAAAAGTGAGTTGTGGAGCGGGAAACGGGATTCGAACCCGCGACCCTCAGCTTGGAAGGCTGACGCTCTAGCCAACTGAGCTATTCCCGCCCTTTTCCAGAAAAACTGATGTTTCAAGACCTGAAATCCTACTGAAGCAGGAACGTATTAAGGATCGTGAAACTCAAAAAAAAAGATTTTCAAATATTTAGTGGTGGAGAGGGGAGGATTTGAACCTCCGAAGGCTTAGCCGGCAGATTTACAGTCTGCTCCCATTGACCACTCGGGAACCTCTCCAGAATATTCAAAAAACTATCGAAAGCCCCGCTGGAGCCAGCGAAGGGAATCGAACCCCCGACCCACTGATTACAAATCAGTTGCTCTGCCATCTGAGCTACGCTGGCACCGAGTCATTTCATGAATAAATAAGTAGTGTAACCGTAAGTAATTTCAATTTCAAGCGCTAAATATGACAAATTACGCTGCTTAACAAGCGAATATCTCATCCATAAGGCATCATACGCTGATTTTCATCGAATTTCGCAAAAATACGACTTTTCTTTGGTTTCGAGTGCATTGCCACACACCGCTCAAAGAAATTCAAGTTCTTGAATATAGTATCAGAGGATCTCATGTCAATAATCGGAACATCTCTTTTTTCATTGATACCATCCGCAATGGCTGGAAAAAAGTTCTCCTCTATAATCCCTTGTCATCTCTTTTTCTCGAAATCCGCGGTGAAATGATTCTTGAAATCACAGTGGCTCCAATAAAAAAACTTGATCCGTCAGATTCTTTATGATAGTCATCTCTTTTAGAATGCAAAAGTCATGAATTAAGGGTATATTTATAAATTAGAAATCTAAATCACATCTCAAGGAGGAAAACGAATGGCAGCTTTAGGGGGAGGATTGGTAGCACTGGTACTTGGTATTATCGGAATTATTTTTTGGTGGGGATACTTTTTGAAAGCCCTTTTGGCAGCCGTACCGGCAATGCTTATTCTTGGCGGCGCATTGGCGGCCTATCTGGGTTTTGAAGAACTGAAAGACAAAAAAAATGCCCCGGATGCCTTCGACGAAACCGCTTCTCTGAAAAGTGAGGTTGAGAACCTTAAAAATGAACTCAAAGAGTTGAAAACCGAAAAAGAATAATCGCGTCAGACGCAGTAAGAAAGGTAAGAACCGACTCGCATCGGCATTGTTTTATGGTCTCAGGGCTATTCCGTATATATGCCCTGAGACCATTTTTGTTCTTGTCGGCAAGAAT
>JBBSAR010000095.1:0-11286 GCA_038252125.1 Desulfatiglandales bacterium | reverse complement strand
GGCCTTTAAAGGGGTCAGCCTCTTTGCGGGTCTCATTGCCTCCCTTGGTACCACCAGCATTGTTAATCAGGCCGCGGGAGGCCTGGTGCTCATGTACTCCAGGGCTTTCAGACCGGGGGACTTTATCAAGGTCGGCGAAAGCGAGGGGGTTGTCACTAACCTTGGGATTCTCTCCACGAAAATCCGCACCGCCGGGAAAGAAGAGGTTACGATCCCCAATGCCGTCCTGGTGGGAAACACCACCATCAACTATACAAGACTGGCGGGGGGGCCGGAGTTATGATTCATGCTTCGGTCACCATCGGTTATACAACGCCATGGCGCAAGGTTGAGTCGCTCCTGCTAACGGCGGCTGGCAGGACCCGGGAACTGCTCCAACAACCCGCCCCTAATGTTCGACAGACGGGCCTGTCGGATTTCTACGTGGAGTATCAGTTGATTGCAGCGGTCTCCACGGCGGAAATAAGAAGTGAGGTCCTTTCCGCGCTGTTGGGAAACATTCAGGACGTATTCAACGAGAACGGAGAACAGATCATGTCGCCCCATTATATGGCGGATCCCGAGCAGAAACAGGTCATCCCCAAAAGCAAATGGTTCGACATGCCTGCAAAACGCATGACGGAAGAAACCTAGGCACGGAATCGTGTAGAGCATGCGGGACATCCATAAAATTAATAAATAAGGCCATTCCGTGCCGGAAATACACGTATATCCTTGAATTGGTACGATATATCAACCTGAACCCGTTGGCCGTCCTGTTTTGCGTCACTGAAAGCCAGGTGGGATTTCAAACACCCGGTGTGCGGCTCTATCTCAGATTGAAGGAGATTCAAAAAGCAGGCCCGTTGTATGATGCCATCAAGTCCGACATCGCCGAACATGCCGGCGCCGCCGCGGCAAAAATAATCGTGGCGGCCGCAGCTTTCGAGGTAACGGAAATCCGGAAACTGGTGGACTGGCAGGGGTAGGCGGCCCTTGCGGGACCTGTGATCCGTTATCAGTTTTTGGCTACGTCGACTGATAATGGATCACCCGGGATCCCCCCTTTGATGTGCCTTCACCCAATGTTGTGGAAGGGGTTGATATGACCATGCTGTTGCCTTGACGCGCTGACACTGAAGGTCACTTTCTCCACTCCTTCAATGTGCAGGACAATCTCCTTTATCTGGGCTTCATCCGGGCTTTCCGGCGCCTTATCCATGTTACCGATATGAATGCTGCCGTGATCGGCCGCAACTTGGATTTTCGGTGAAATTTCAGCCAAAGCCGCTTTGACCTTTGCCGCCAGGGCAAGGTCATCGACCAATTTTAGGGATTGCGCCGTCGCCTGGAAATTTGGCTTTTTGACCGTATCAAAAAGGATGTCCACTGCGTCGTCCACGGTCAATCTGCCGATATGCAAGACGATATCGTAAGGTCTGCTGTCCCAGGTATCCGTACCGTATACCTGCAACCCCCATTTGCGACGTTCTTCGTCGTCTTTCTGTAGGATGTAAAGCGCTTTCTCTTCCGGGATATTTTCACGCCTCATCTCTTCTTTTACCCTGTCCCGCATGTCCGCGATAATCCTGACTTTTAGAACATGCGGAATATCGCGAAGGAAATACTGGCCGGCCAGGCCATGATAGACGATATTGTCTTTGCGGACATGCTGGAGAAGTGCGGCGTAGAGATAACTGATATACCTCTCCTTGCCATGAGTGAAACGTTCAAGGACCGACGCGGGGTCATGCAGCGCCCTGATGAGCTTTATTTCCGGAATATTGAATTCATGGGAGGCTTCCAACAGAATATCGCGTGAGATGCACTCATAACCCAGTTTCATGGCCAGCTTTTCAGCGACCTCCTTGCCTCGGCTATAGGATCCCCGATTAATCGCAATGATAGACATTTCATTCCCTTTCATGTTGTTTTCGTGCAAATTTATTGTAAATTGGCGCTACCGTTTGACTATATACCCCAAAGTTCTTTGTACAGCAAAAAGCTGTGGGAACACAAGTTTCTTCAGGGCATAATGGGGGCGGACATCGGGACGCCCTAACTTTTCAACTTCAGTGCATTGCGTAACGTTAAGAACGGTTCCCATTGCCCCTATGGCGTCCATTGCGTGCCCGTTCAATGCTTGTAAGGAGGCACGAAATGGACAAAGCAACCGCGCGCATCACCAATGCTCGCGAGTTCGACGGTCCACCTACGATTGCGGCGTTGCGCGAGTCCGGTCTTCAACTCGTGGCTCACGATGTATCTGTCAGCGGCTGCGTGAAAATGCATAAAAACTATAGACTACTTTTTGGATTTAATGAATGAGACATGCGCGCAAACGTCTCTTTTTTTATTATGGAAGCCGGCGCCATGGCAATAGTCATTGAAAATCTAACTCAATACGTTTATAATTATATTTTATGATCATTTCTGGAAAGGCCGGAGGGAGTAATGAAACAATCAAGAACATCCTCATCATGCAAGGCTGGAAGAGGTGAGACAAAAGAAACAATAGTGTTTTATTAACGGTCGATTTCGCTGGGCCGAAAGCTTTAAAGATGAAGGGGGACCAAATGATATTTGACAGGAAAAATCTTGGGATTGCATTTATTCTCTTCACGGCGATGCTGCTCTTGGTCGCTTGCGGAGCAAGCCAGCTTAAGCTGGAACCAATCTCGAAATCGGAAAATCCTGCAGCCTTAGTTTATCAACTGGGCAATTCCCTGAAGAGCGCGAGGGAAAATCAAGTTGATATCCTGGCGCCCGGCTGGTTTGAAAAGGCTGAGGATTCCTATTTGAAAGCCAGGAAACAATTGAACGCCGGAGAGGAAATATCGGAGATTCTTCTCAACGTCTCCTACGGGCGAGCCGAACTAATCCGTGCTGCGGAAATGGCTCAGTTGTCAAGAAATGCGTTGGCGGAGGTCATTAAATCCCGAAATGAAGCCCGGGCAGCCGGTGCGGAAAGCCTTGGAGAGGATTACGCGGAAACGGAGGAAAACTTTCTGGAAATGACGAGGGCCATTGAGAACAATAACCTTGATTGGGCCCAGAGAAATATGGAAGAGGTAAATCAAGCCTATCGTCAACTCGAACTCCAGGCCATCAAGAAACAGAATCTGGAAGAGGCCGGCAAGTTAATACAGGAAGCAGAGAAGAATGGCGCAAAAAAAATTACACCCAAAACGCTGGCGTTTGCACAAGAGTCGCTGAGGGAAGCAGATGCCTATATAACCGAGCACCGATCCGAAAAACAGAACGTGGAGAAGAGGGGCAGGGATGCCTTTTTCGAAGCCCGGCGCCTGATGAACGTGCTCAAACAGAGTCAGAAGTTCCAAACCATGGAACCTGAAAAGATAACCCTCTGGGTGGAAAAAATCCTCTACAGGACCACCAGAAAACTTTCCGCTCCCGACAGGCGCGATGAGCCTTTTGATGCGCAGGTGGACAAAATTTTAGACGCCATCGGCACACTGCAAAATGAATATCAATTAGCCACCAACAAGGTGGCCATGAAAAAGTCTGAAATGGAAGCCATGCAGAAAAAGATCTCCTTATTGGAGGAACGAGAGAAGAGACTCCAAAACACAGAGGAGCGCCTGGAGGCCGAAAGAAGCTTCCAGCAAATATTCCATAAGATTCAGACCGAATTCGATCCGGCGCAGGCTGAGGTATATAAGCAAGGGGATAAACTCTATATTCGCCTGAAGTCCATTCAATTCCCCGTTGGCCAGGATATTATTCTTCCCCGCAATTACCCTTTGCTGATGAAGGTGCAAAAAGCCATCATGGCCTTTAATGAACCCACTGTTGTCATCGAAGGGCATACGGACAGCACGGGATCGAAGGCCAAAAATGACGAACTGTCCGAACGCCGCGCCCAGGCGGTTCGGGAATATCTGGTGGCAAACGGAACCTTGCCCAAAGACAGAATTTTCGCCGAAGGTTTCGGATCCCGGAAGCCATTGGCGCCCAATGAAACCGCGGAAGGGCGGGCGATCAACCGCCGAATCGACGTGGTCATCTCACCGAGCCAGAAGATGCCGTAGAGTTGATCCATTCATTGCTATCGGGTTTCCTTCCTTTGAGTTTTCCCTTTTTCCCCTCGTCCCCATGCGGAGCATGGGAATGAGGGGAACAATGACGGGCATTTATACACGGGTAATGGCTCTAACCCCGCTGAGAACATGGGCGTCAATCCTCCATTTCTCCATTACTCCAGTACTCCACCACCCCATTCCGAACCATGCAACCGCCTCCCTTTCCCATGCCCCCCGAGTCGAGTTTTTCCACCGTTCCTGAACGCCGCGTTTTTGATTCCGAATAAAAATATTGTTGCGCTAAGCCCCGATACCGTCTATGGTCAAATTCCGTCAAAATCCCAATCTAAAATGCCGCGGCGTAGGTGATTTGTTCGCGTTTCTTCTAGTATTTTCGCGCTTACCGAACTCACAGGGGAGGAAAAAAATGAAGATTACAAAAAGTTCATGGCCCGTATTGATCGTATCGGGACAGTTTCATGCCCAGAATGATGAAGGATACCGATTGAGGCAATTGGAAGAGGAATTGGAGAAAGTGCAGAATTGCCGTGTCATTCCTTCTTTTTCCTATGAAGACGGCTACGAAATATTCCGTTCCCGATCCGATTTCGGTTGCATTGTGGTGGACTGGGATCTTCCGGACGAAGATTCAGAAGAAAAGATGACGGCTGCCGAATTCATCATCCTTATGCGAAAAAGGCATAAGGGGGTTCCCATCGTATTGATGACCGGGCGTCTGGAAATTGAACAAATTCCCCTGGAAATCCTGCGCGACATCAATGACTGCCTCTGGAAAACCTCCGATACCATCGCGTTCCTTGCGGGCCGCGTGGAAATGCACCTTCTGGAATACGTGTTAAAGGTTTACCCAAGCTTTTTCGGAACACTCGTGAAATATGCCAACGAGTATAAGTACGCCTGGCACACGCCGGGGCACATGGGGGGCGAGGGCTTTCTGCGAAGTCCGGCGGGGGTTGCCCTGTACAAGTTCTACGGCGAAAATGTTTTTCGTTCGGATCTTTCCGTTTCCGTGCCGGAGCTGGGTTCCCTGCTGGAACACAGCGGCGTCGTAGGCGACGCGGAAAAAAATTCCGCCAGGGTGTTCGGAGCGGATCGCACCTACTATGTCCTTAATGGGACGAGCAACGTCAATCAGATCATTTGGCGGAGTCAACTGGTCAGGGACGACATCGCTTTCGTGGACCGAAACTGCCATAAATCTTTAAACTATGCCATGGTGATCACCGATGCCTTCCCGGTTTACATGATTCCCCGAAGGAATAAACGGGGCATCATCGGCCCGGTTCGCCTGTCGGAATTTTCCCCGGAATCGATTCGCTCAAAAATTTCGGAGGATGCGCTGATCCCCGAAAAGCTTAAAGGGAACACCGTCAAGATGTCCGCTCTCACCAACTCCACGTACGACGGCGTCTGCTACAATGTGGTCAACATCAAAAAATAATTGGAAAAAAGCGTGGAGAATCTTCATTTTGACGAAGCCTGGTATGCTTACGCACGATTTCACCCCGTTTACAACAACCACTACGGCATGGCGGATGACGAACTGGATGAAAACCACCCTCCGATCTTTTGTTCACAATCCACGCACAAACTGCTGACGGCATTCTCACAAGCATCCATGCTGCACATCAAAAACGGCGGCAAAGTGAAGATTGATCACGATGAATTCAATGAATCGTACATGATGCATGGATCAACCTCTCCTCAGTACAGCATGATCGCCTCCCTGGACGTAGCCACCCGCATGATGGAGGACAATGGCGCGACGATGATGAACGACATCATCCTTGACGCCATCCATTTACGGAAAAAAATCGTCGCGATTGAAAAGGAATTGAAGAAAAGAAAGAAGGATGACTGGTTTTTCAGCATGTGGCAACCTCGAAAAGTCAAGGTAAAGGGAAAGATGGTCCCCTTTGAAAACGTGGACTCCGATTTCCTCGCCGCAAACCAGTCCCCGTGGGTGATGGACAAAAAAAACAACTGGCATGGGTTTGAGGACATGGAAGACAACTATGTCATGCTCGATCCTATTAAACTCACCTTCACAACTCCCGGCATCGATGACCTCGGCGCCATGGTTAAAGAAGGAATTCCCGCTTCGGTAGTCACCAACTACCTGATCGACAAGGGAATTGTCTGTGAAAAAACAGACTACTATTCCTTTCTTCTCTTGAATTCCCTGGGGACCACGGATGCCAAACAGGGAACGCTCCTGTCAGCCATGCTCAAGTTCAAGGAACACTACGATACCAATGCCCCATTGTCGGAAATATTTCCCGCACTGGCCCAGGCATACCCCGAAAACTATGAAGGCGTGGGATTAAAGGAACACTGTAACGACATTCACCGTTATTTCAGGGAAAACAGTATCCTCGAACAGATGCAGAAGGGCTTTCAGGTAATCCCCGACCAGGCCATGAAGCCTTCCGAAGCGTATCATCAGGTGGTTCGAAAAAATGTGGAATTTGTGGAATTGGATAACATGATGGGCAGAACGCCCGCGGTAATGATCGTGCCCTACCCCCCTGGAATTCCCATTATGATGGGAGGAGAAATCCTGAATGAAAAGACCCGTGCTGTTTTCGAATACCTGAAACTGCGGCAGGATTTTGAAAACAGCTATCCCGGCTATGAAAGTGAAATCCATGGCGTGGAACGGATTGAAAAGGATGGAAAAAAATTCTTCAAGACATTGTGTGTAAAAGAAAAATAGTCAACGCGCATAAGGAGAATACCATGACGGGTGAGGCAAAAAAACTGGGAGTAGTAGGTGCTGTCTTTCTGATTGTATCGAGCCTGGCGGGTAGTGGCGTAATCGCTTTACCGCAGCAACTCGCTGCCACCGGTTCCATCACGCTGATTTCGTTTATACTGGTCACCATCGGCGCCCTGTTTCTGACCCTGGTGTATGTGCGCGCGGGAATCCTTTTCGAGGACCCCAGCCCCGTCGCGCTGGCAACCTACGTAAACCCGGTTCTCGGCGCAAAAAGCGGCTTTTTTTATGTCTATGGGAACCTGATTTCCAATGTATCCATCCTGATTGCGGGCCTGGGCTACCTGGCCATGTTTGTTCCCGCACTCAATCACCCCATTGTACTCGGCATCACGGTAATTGTGCTTATCTGGCTGTTTATTGCCCTGTCCCTTCGCGGGGTCGGCATCATTACTAAAATTGTATCCGGCACGGTCACATTACTTCTTATTTCGGTATTCATCACTGCCACGGCGGGATGGTTGGATTTTGGTTCCGCCCTGTTTAAACAGAACTGGAACGTTTCCGGCCATTCCGCCGGCAACGCCATCATGTCGGGATTCGCCATCCTGATCTTTGCCTTTGTGGGCGTGGAAAGCGTTGCCACGAACAATGAGCATATCAGCAATCCCAAAAAAGTTGTCCCCATTGCCACCATGGTCGGCTTTGTTATCGTGGCAATCCTGTACATCGCCTCCACCACCGTCATTGAAGGAATGTTTCCGGCCAAAGAAATTCAGAATGCTCCGGCCTCCTTTGCTTTGGCCATGCAGCACATCTGCCATTCAAAAGTGGCAGCCGACGTGGTTTCCGCGGTGATGGCCATCGCCTGTATCGCCAGCTTCCTCGTCTGGAACCTGTCCTCCGCAAGTGCAGCCAAAACCAGCGCCGACAATGGATTCCTCCCTAAGGCCTACTCCTATACCAATAAACATGGGATCAACAGCAAAGGTCTCGTCATCAACGGTATTATCATGACCGTTGTTGAACTGATACTCATGATGCTTGGCAGCAACGTTGCCGCCGCATTCAACATCACGGTAACCATCTCGGTTCTTTTGCTCCTCTTCCCTTACTTCTGGTCCGGAATTGCGTTGCTTAAAAAAGACAAGGAGACAGGAGCAAAATCCATTATGACAAAAATCATCGTATCCCTTTCATCAATCTTCATCATCTCGGCCTTTGCATCGGCCACACTGGATGAACTCTGGTTTGTCATCGCCCTCGTTATGATTGTCATCGCCGTATACGCAATTCTTTTCACAAAAAAAGGAGAACCCGCCTGATCGCTAACAGTTCTTGCACACAGGAACGGGAGGACGGAAATGAAAATATTTCTAAACGGATTACTGATCATAACCCTCTTTGCTGCCTTGGTTACTCCAACCTTCGCCGGAGATTCCGCCGATTCCTCCATGAAAGAAGAGATCCTGAAACTTCAGAAAATGGTCTTGGACCTGCAGCAGCGCATCCAGCAGCTCGAATCGGAAAGAGCAAAAACGGGCACGGAAATTCCGGGCGCCGCCCGACAGGTGGAACGGGAATCTCAAAAAAAGGTCAAAGTCCAAAGTGCGCCTCCTCCGCCTGTAGCCGAAACAAAGAGGCCGTCCCCGAAAGGTAAAGTAGAAACAGCTGCGGCATTGGGGGCCAATGCCCCCGCGCCCCTCCAGATAGGAGGGCATGCGGTCAGAGTGGGGATTGACGGGGCCATCCAGTTAGATGCCATTCACGATTTCAATGCGTTGGGGCTGACACCAGGCAGCAATGTGCAAAGGGAGTTCGTCACTGCGGAAATCCCCGTGGGAGGCCCCGCATCCAGGATAACCAACAGGACAGGATTCAGCCCGAACCAGAGTTGCCTTGCCGGCTGGGCGGAAACCGATACCCCTTGGGGACCTTTGCGCGTATATGCGGATGTAAACCTGATGGGCTCCACAACGGATACGGAGTTCCAGATCTACAAGGCCTATGGACAGTGGGGCTGGCTCAAAGCAGGGCTCGATTATACCCTCTGGCTCAACCAGTCCGCCATGCCGGACACGCTGGATTTTGAAGGTCCCAATGCCATTCCAGAGGTTCGTTTTGCCCAGGCAAGCGTGAAAATTCCGATCCAACCCGGCGCTGAGAAACAGAATTGGTTCTTCACTGTGGGCATGGAAGACGCCGGGGGAGATATCACAACGCCATCCACCCCGACCGGCGTTACTACCGTGGACCAGATTCCGTCCGTAATTGGAAAACTGAGCTATGAACCGGACTGGGCCCATATGGAGGTGGGAGGGATGTTTCGCAGGCTTAGGGTGGAAGGGCCGGGATATGACCAGTCCGTGACCGGATGGGGAGTCACCCTGAGCGGGAGTGTAAACTCCTGGAAAAATGACAATTTCTTATGGGGAGCTCAGTATGGAAACGCCCTCGGCGCCTATATTCAGGACGCGTCCGGTTTGGGGCTGGATGCCGCCCCCGCCTCGGCAACCAATACGGACATGAAAGTAATTCCCGCCTTCGGCTTCTGGGCCGCCTACCGGCACTGGTGGACCAAATCGTTGCGGTCATCAGCGACCTATGGGTTTGTTTACATGGACACGGATTTCGACCTCTATCCCAACACCCCCGGAGCAGGAACCTACAAACAGACACAGTACGCCTCCGCAAACCTCATCTGGAGCCCATGGCCTCCTTTTGATGTGGGTCTCGAATACCTGTACGGGCATCGCACCGTAACCGCCGCCACGGCGGTTGACGGCAGCACCACAGGGGGCGACCACCGCGTGCAGTTTACCATGCGATGGAACTTCAACTATGAGCGGTAGGAATTTTAAAAAGTGATTATCTGTAGTGTTTTGGTTCGATTTTGTATTTCCTGACCTTATATCCAAAAACACGTTCCGTTGTCTTGAGCGCCATGGCGGACTGTCTCATGTTTCCCCTACTGGTCTTCAGGGCATCGATCAACAACTCCTTTTCAAACCTTTCCACCGCCTCGGTAAAGGACTGGATCTGGTTGGTCCCCGTTTCGTTAGCGGTCTGCAAGGTAGGCGGCAGATGATAGCTGTGAATGACCTGATCGTCGCAGAGAAGGACGGCCCTCTCCATGCAGTTTTCCAATTCCCTCACGTTTCCTGACCAGTGATACTGCGAAAGGGCTTCAATAGCAGGTGTGGAGATGCGTTTGATGTCCTTTTTATATTCGGCCGCATACTTTTCCAGAAAGTAATCGGCCAGAAGCAGGATATCCGCCTCCCTCTCCCGCAAGGGGGGGATATAGATGGGGTAGACGTTAAGACGATAAAACAGGTCCTCCCGGAAGGTTCCTTCCTCTACCGATTTGGCCAGATCCTTGTTGGTCGCTGCGATGAGCCTGATATTCACCCGGATGGTCTTTGTTCCGCCAAGCCGTTCCAGTTCTCTTTCCTGAAGTACCCTCAGGAGTTTCCCCTGACTTTCCAGTTCCAGAGAGCCGATTTCATCCAGGAAAATTGTCCCCGAATTGGCAAGCTCGAATTTTCCGGCCTTTTCCCGGTTTGCCCCGGTAAAGGCCCCTTTTTCGTATCCGAAGAGTTCCGCTTCAACCAGGTTGGAGGGAAGTGCGGCGCAGTTTATCTTGACCAGAGGCTTTTCCCCCCGCAGACTGTTATAGTGGATGGCATTGGCCACCAGTTCCTTTCCGGTTCCGCTTTCCCCGAGCAGCAGGACATTGGCATTGCTGCGGGCCACCTGAGTAATCAGGTAGAACACTTCCTGCATCTTCCGGCTGTTGCCGACAATGTTCGTAAAACTGTATTTTTTGTTCAGCTCTTTTTTGAGACGGAGATTTTCTTCCTGCAGTCTCCGTTTTTCCCTGTTGATCTTGTCAAGCAGCAGGACTTTCTGCGCAATCAGGGTGCTTATGACCGTCAAAAGCCGCACGTCTTCCTCAAGAGGGATCGAGCCCGCCGAAACTCTGTCCGCACTCAAAGATCCGATAACCCTGTCATTGTCCTTTATGGGGACGCAGATAAAGGAAATCTCGGATTTGTCAACCCTGCTCCGGGCCCCGGTACGGTCCAGGAAAAGGGGTTCGCTGTCCACCCGTGGAATGGCCATGGGACGGCCGGACTTGATCACATTCCCGGTAACTCCCTCTCCCAGCTTGTATATGCCCTTGTTCATCTCGCTGCTGGAAATCCCATGGGCAACTTCAATATGGATCTCGGAGGAATGCGGGTCAAGAATAGCGATGGATCCTCTGTTCATGCCGAGATGTTCTGAAAGCAGGTCGAGCACGGTATACAAAGCCTTCTTCAAATCCAGTGTGGCATGGATAGCCTTGGTGATTTCATAAAGACACGTAATTTCGTTCAGCCTGGGCTTGTTCAGTTCTTCATTCATTGTCAGCAATTCGCTCCGTTTGGTTGATTCAGATCTGTTCTTATGAATACCCCGATATAGGTTCTTGACAAAAATACAAAAATGTAGATAAATTAGCAAACATTTTTTTAGGAGATC
>JBBSAR010000094.1:0-11336 GCA_038252125.1 Desulfatiglandales bacterium | reverse complement strand
TGGGAATCTGCCTGGTTGTGGGCAGTTACCTGCTTATCCGCAGAAAGTTGAAGGAATAAGCGCTTCGAAAATTCTCTCTTTCTCCCAATCGAAATGTGGCTTGAAATTGATTATTTTCTCCCCATACTGAAAGATATGCATAGGTGCAAGGCTGAGGTAGTGAATCATGGAAAAACTGGTTATTGCCCTGATTGTCGGTCTGGCTGCAGGGTACCTTCTCCGCGGATATTTGAAAAATAAAAAAACCGGCGGCGGCTGCGGTTGTTCGGATGGCTCCTGCGACATAAAGAAGAGCTGTTCAGCCTATGCCAAACAGGAGGCCGCTTCTGATGGATGCTCTGGAATGAAAACCGATAAGAGAACGCCTGTTTCGATGTACAACAAGACCCCTGACAACTGACCATTCAAAGGGTTTTCGTCCGGACTCTACCCCTCACATGGTTTCAGTGCCTCCTCCTCTTTGCCTTCAAAGCTGAAGCGAACCTGTTTTGCGACCGCCATTCCCATCGCCGCCTCTACAGCTTTTATGACAGCGCATGGAACAACGCAGGAAGCATGACATCCCGAAGCCTGCGCCGCCTGGTAGACCGGGTTCTGAGTCAGCGGCATGAAAAGTTCCCGCAAAGACATTTGGCTCAGTCGTTCATTGAGGCTCTGTATCTGCCTGCATTCTGAACCGCTTATCTCGATGGCAGCGGATCGCCTGTCAACACACCGGGTACGAATAACGCATGTGAAGCCGCAAGCGCCGGGCTCAACGACAACACAGGCATCCTTCGCGTTATTCTTTTCCTGATCATTCATCTTATTGTTTCAAGATCTCTTCCGGTACAAGGCCTTCCAGATGTGGGAATTCATCGGTCATGTGAGGCAGTTGCATGGCTCCCATGAATTCCTGCTGAAAATTGGGCTCCACGGTCAGTTCGATATATTCCACGTTTCGAGAACACCAGTCCGCTTCCACCCGCTTCTTCACGTTCAAAAGGGCAGCCCGGCAACCGTCGCCGGCGGCATTGCCCACCGATTCGATCATTTCGATATCGCAGTCCGGGAACAGACCCATAATCAACGCCTTCTTTTTGTCCACATGGGTGCCGAAGGCGCCGGCGATTTTTACTCTGTCCAGTTTTTCCACGTTCATGCGTTTGACCATGAGTTTGCAGCCGGCGTAAAGCGCTCCTTTGGCAAGTTGTATTTGCCGAACATCTTTCTGGGTAATAACAATGTCCTTTTCAATGCTTGATTCCTCGGCCCACGCCAAAACAAACTCGGGCTGATTGGTATCCGGATTCCTGCGGAACCGGGGATGATCTTTCATTGCCTTTTTGTTGAAGGCGCCGCTTTTTAAAACAATGCCCGCCATGTACAACTCCGCCAGCACGTCCAGAATGCCCGATCCACAGATGCCCTTGACTTTCATGTCTTTGGGTTCGGAATACTTGCGCCAGGTATCCCTTCCGATAACTTTGTAATCCACTTCCTTGGTTTCCGGATCGATCTCAATCCGTTCAATAGCGCCTGGGGCCGCCCGCATGCCAAATGCCAGCTGTGCACCCTCCAGGGCCGGTCCCGTAGCACAGGATGAAGAGATAAGCTTGTCCTTATTGCCCAGAACAAGTTCGCCGTTGGTGCCGATATCGATGATCAGCTGGATTTCATCGTGTTTGTAGGGCTCCTCGCAAATGAGGACCCCCACATTGTCGGCACCCACGAAACCGGCTTCATTGGGTAGAACAAACACATATGATCCGGGATTGATGTGAATCTCCAAATCACGGGCCTTGATGTCCAGACTGTGGTGGATCACCGGCGGAAAAGGCGCGACCCCCACATGCTCGGGGTCAAGTTTCAGAAGAATGTGGTGCATGGCGGTGTTGCAGCCGATGGTAATATCTTCGATGTCTTCTCTGTTCAGACGAAGGTAGGTTTTGTTTTTTTCCAGCACTTCTACCATTTCATCCGGCCCGCCTGCCTCGCCTGAGTGCCCCTCGGTATCGGCATGGCGGGCAGGTCCTTCCTCCCCTTTTTTTCGCTTTTTCTTTTTGGTGGGGGGATATGTTCCTTTCACGGCCTGATCGATCAACCAGTTGAGTCCCTCGATGATATCGTTGCTCATTCTTTCAAGCCCGTCTTCGTTCATCATATGGTAGGTGATGCGACTCATGACGTCCTCCCCGTACTTGCACTGGGGGTTCATCAGGGAAACCGTGTCCAGCACCTCCATGGTGGCCAGATCGCAGAAATAGCCTGCTACCGTGGTTGTACCGATGTCAATGGCAAGACCATAAGCATTTTCCCACTTGCCGGGACGTACGCGAATGATTTCCCGATCCATCCACACGCTGACGGTGACCTCCCATTTGCCCTCTCTCAGTGCCCCGGGGATCTGCCGCAGGGTTTGAATGTCCACCCGCAGGTCTTTGAGGCCGTACATCTTTTCCAATTCGCCGCAAATGCGTTCGAAATCCGCCGTGGGTTCTTTAAAGGTGGGTTTTCTCACCTGAATAGGATAGGTTTTTACCGCAGGGTTATGGTCAATATGGATATCCCGCGCTTTTTTGCTAACCACCTGTTTTCCTGCACGGGATTCCTCCGGGATGAAAACCAGGATGTCGCCTTCCACCTTCGCCACGCAGCCCAGACGAAAGCCCTTTTCCCTGTTATGGGGGGGGATGAATTTTTCTTCTTCTTCCTGCCAAGCACTCACGTGAGACATGGCGGATTCGATGCCGTATTTCTCAAAACGCCCTTCTTCGATGCGAACGATGCATTTCCCGCAGACCTTCTTCTCCCCGCAAAGCGCTTCGATGTCCACGCCGAGCTTTCTTGAAGCTTCAATGATGCTGATGCCCCTGGGAACTTCACCCCGCCGTCCGGACGGCTGAAAAATGACCATGGCCGTGTTTTCTTCCATTTATATGGTTCCTCCTTTTACACACTGGAGCCGGATTTTTACTGTTGAAGTTTCCGCAATTGACCGATCATTTTGATGGCTTCCTGAACAGCGTTACCCGCGGAATCCGCATACCCGTCCGCTCCGAAGAGAGTAGCCACATCCTGTGTTACCGGCGCTCCCCCCAGCATGATGGCCACATTGGGGTTTTTCTCCTTGATCATTTGAATAACCTTTTTCATCCCCATCATGGTGGTAGTCATCATGGCCGACATAGCAACGATCTCAGAATCGGTTCGCATCTGCTCTTCAACAAATTTTTCCAGGGGAACATCCCTCCCCAGATCATGGACTTCGAATCCACCCACGTCGAACATCAGTTTGATGATATTTTTTCCGATATCGTGAACATCTCCCTGAATAGTTCCGATAACCACCTGCCCCATGTTCTTGACATCTTCCTTGTTGATATGGGGTTTGAGGATATCCAGGCCCACGTAAAGCGCGTCGGCGCACATGAGTAGCTCGGGCACGAAATATTCCTGCGTGTCGTACAATTTTCCCACGTGTTCCATCCCGGCAGCCAGACCATCCATGATAGATTTAAATGCATTGACGTTTTCGCTGAGAGCGATTTCAGCCCACTCTTTGGCCATGTCTTCATCATATTCGATAACGGCTTCCGCCAGTTTTTCAAAGATCTCTTTTTCTCTTGCTTCATCTGCCATTTTCTTTCTCCTTCATTCGCATTCAATGTTGCGTCGTTGATTGCAGCATCCGTACCCATAATCGGGTTACAGACAACCGAATTACAAACGGCCTACGGCCGGTGTTGTCTTATTTCCGTATTCTCGGATGGTCTTGACGTAAACTTCCACATTTTCCTTTTTGACATCAGGCCACAAATCACATCCCGGCCAGACTGCGTCCACGCCGTCGTCAATGCATTTTTTAATGACCGGTTCCACCGCGGCGGCATCCATTGTAACCAAGGTTCCATAGGGATCAAAGTTCCCGAACAGGAGCACATCGTCTCCCACCTTTTTTCGCGTCTCCACAAGGTTGTTTTTTTGATCCACGCTAAGGGCGGTGGCGCCGCATTCATTCATCATGGCGACGATCAGATCAGTAGACCCGCAGATATGGTTGACCGAGGGGATGCTTATCGCATCAAAGACTTTGGTCAGGTTGGGCTGAATCAGCGACTTCCACATGCGGGGCGAAAGCAGGTCCGTTCCGGACCCCATTTCCCTTATGGTGATATAGTCAACGCCCAGAGACTCATAATGCAGCGCCGTTTTGATGACCAGGTCGGTCATTTTTTCTAAGAAAGCCTCCACGCGCTCTTTGTCTTTTTTAGCGCCTTTGAGCAGAACATCCAGTTCTATGACCTGGCCCGCCATGGTGAAGGGACCCAGTACCCAGGCGCCCCTGGCCAAGTTGTTTTTGGTTTGGTTCTTGAGAATATTAAAGGCATCGTCTACGATGGGCATTCTCCCCTTTTCGAGAAAATCGTCCTTAATATCTACTTCAGCCAGGCCGGGCCATTTCGTGGGCACCGTCGGGTAGAGAATGTCTTCGGAGTTCTCATACAGGCTGATGCCTCGACCCAATGCCTCCGGGATGGTGCACATGTCGTAGGGAACGACGACGGCGTCAAACCCGAAGATCTCCGCCGTTTTGAGAGCCGATCCGGCCAGATATTCGGCTGTCGTATGGATTTGCGCGAAACGAATGCCCATTTCCTGAATGGCTTGAATGCACACCATTCCCATTCCACTGAACACGGGCATTCCATCGATGGCTTCCTTCCGGAAAAGGCGGTTGATTCTCTCTTTTGGCGACAATTCTTGCATGTTCAACTCCTTTCTTGCTCGATCATTTTATGGGTGTTTTTTGTTTGGCGTTACAGGGTCTTGAGCTGCTCGACAAATTCCGGAAACAACTTGACAAGGGGGTGGTTGGGGTCCTTGGGCAGTCGTCGTGTTTCAGCAAAAACGGCTGATGCCAGAAAGGCATCAGCCATGGCGACCGCGGGAAATATTCTGGGCGCCCCGGCCATGGGTCCCGCAAAAATCATGTCGTGGTAAAGGAAAGCCGCCAGGGATTCCAGCCCCGCATCCGCCGCGGCCCAGCCCTTGAACCCCCAATTTTCACGGGCCTGTTTCCACATGTACGATCCGTTGCTGGGCGCACTGGCGCCCGGGAAACCCCATTTCTCTTTGATCATGCGATTGGCAAGGCCGCAAAAGGCGGTGGCCGGACCGTTCATCACCGAGGTGTCCACAAAAATGCTTTCGAATTCGGCGCCCACCTTATCGATGGCATCAAGGAGTTTTTGCGTGCCGGTGATTCTTCCACTGGGCATCTGGTCCGCCATATCAAAGGCCACCAGCAATACATGTTTGACCCCGATCCGGGAGATCTCGCGGATTTCCGTTTCCAGGTCTTCCTCCCAGACGGTGATGCTGTTATAGAACATGCGGTCCAGCAGGCCTTTTTCCGCACAATAGGCAGCTCCTTCCAGTTTCGGTTTCATTTTCCAGGCGTCTATGCAAAAGGGCATGTCGCTCACGGAGGTCACAAAATCCACATAGGTTTGAAGCTCGCTGCCCGTATTTCCCACAATGTCGGCCATGCCGGGCACACCGGTTTCAGCGCTGAGCCGGTCCATGGTCAGAAGAAGTTCTTCGGCTTTCTTTTCGTCAAATCCCTCCTTCCGTTTGCCTTCGAACACCTTGTCTCCTTTTTGAAAAATAGAGGGACAGACTACCGTCGGATATTCTCCGGGTTGCCCGCCAAATTTTACACCGCCCACTTCGCATACTTTTTGTTCCGTCTCAAATTGAAACATTCGTTCCCCTCCGTTCTTTGCCTGCGTTTCATGCAATATGAGAATGCACCCGTAAGTTTCTTCTTCCGAATGCTTTGGGGCAGACTAAATGAGGCGTGGGAGAAAAGCTATAGTCCGCGGGATGATTTTTGGAGAGACAGGGGACTATTTTGGGTGAGATCCGGATGAAAACGATTCAGGTCTGGATTTCCACTATGCCCAAATGAATGGCAAATTGAATGAGCTGCGAAATATTGTGCATCTGAAGTTTTTCCATGATGTTGGCTCTGTGGGTTTTGACGGTGCTCGGGCTGATGAAAAGGATCTCAGCGATCTGTTTGGTGGATACACCCTCGGCGATCATTTGAAAGACCTCCCGCTCTCGATTGGAGAGTCGGTTGTATAGATCCTCCTGTACCGACTTTTTCTTGAGAGAAAGATAATCTTCAATAACTTTCCGTGATATGGATGGACTCAGATAGGTTTCTCCGTTGAGCGCCGCATGGATGGCGTTGATAATGTCGGTGCCCGTGGAGTTCTTGAGTAAGTATCCTGAGGCGCCAAGACGGAAAAGTTCACTGATATAACGCTCGTGAGAATGCATGGACAGGATGATGATTTTCGTTTCGGGACGGACTTTTTTGATTTGTCGCGTGGCCTCAATGCCGTTTAACATGGGCATTGCGATATCCATCAGAACGATATCCGGTTTCAGCGCCTCGACTTTGCTAACAGCTTCCCGCCCGTTTTCGGCTTCTCCAACCACGTGTAGATTGGGTTCTCCTTCCAACAGTTTGGCCAGGCCCTCCCGAACAATGGTGTGGTCATCCGCGAGGAAAATTTTAATGGTTTTATGAGGCATGGGGACGCTCGTTGATGGGGATTCCAATTCTAATACGTGTACCTTTTCCCTTGGAGGAGCGTAGAGAAAAATTCCCGCCTACCATGGATGCCCGTTCTCTCATGGACAAAAGGCCTAATGTATCCTTATTTTTGATGAGTTCCATGGGATCAAATCCTTCCCCGTCGTCTTCAGCCGCAAAAATGATTTGGGGATAGCTTTTGACGATGGAAAGTCGAAAATGATTTGCGTTAGCATGTTTCAATGTATTGGTAAGGGCCTCCTGGGAGAGCCGGTAGAGAACCGTTTCGATCTCGAGATCCAAACGTCCTTCAAACCCAACCATTTTGAAATCAATCTTCAGTTCAGAGTGGCTGGAAATGCGTGCCAGATAGGAATCTAGAGCCGGCTCCAGCCCCAGATCGCTTAAAAGAAGAGGATGGAGGCTGTAAGATAAACGGCGCATTTCCTCATAGGTGCGGTTAATCTGTTTCTTGACATCGGTGAAAAGGGTCTTCACAGGGCTTGATTCAGAAGACAGGGATTTCTGAATGGTTTCCAGGGAAAAATTGATCCCGGTAAGGGCTTGTCCGGCCTCATCATGAAGTTCCCGAGCGATTCGCCGCCGCTCGAACTCCTGACTCTGAAACAACCTGGCCGTCAACCCTTTGAGCTGTTCTCGGTGTTCATGGATGGTTTTCAGCAGCCGGCTGTTTTCAACCGCGCCACCCAGGAAGTTCCCCAGCGACCCCAGAAGGTGACAATCCTGGATGGTGAGGGTCTTTTTGGAAGGCAGGTCAAGGCCGAGGAATCCGGAGGCCTTTTCCTTGGCCGTAATCAAAAAACAGGTCAGTTGAGTGGAAGGGGTAGCGCCTTCCTTTATCAAGCTGGCTGCGAATGACGGAAAATTGGGTTTAGGTTCAAGGATGAGATCTTTCTTAAGCAACGATTCCATGAGGGTTTGATCCAAAAGATCCACTTCATAAGGGCGGTCGATCCCCGCTTCAAACAACCCCTTTTGAACGCGAAGGGAAAAAGTGGGTCTGTTGTGATCAATCAGGAAGATTCCTCCCGAAGCAATGTTCAACAGCTCCAGTACATTTACCAGTGCGGTCATAAGGATATCGTCCAGGTCCTGGGTGGCGTTCATGGCCAGTGCCACCGCATTCAGGAGAGACAGCTCGCGGTGACTCCGCTGTAGGTTCCGGATGGCATCCATTCTGGGGGTAATGTCTTTGGCGATGCCTTCATAGCCGACAATCTGCCCGTCTTCTTCGTTTCGCATCGCATTGCCGCTAAGCAGGCAGTGCATGCGGGTCCCGTCTTTTCTTTTAAAACCGGCTTCGAAATCCCTGACAAAACCGTTGCGATCGATCTGCTTTTTAAACACGCGCCAATGGACCGGCTTGATATAGAGTTCTTCAATGGATTGCACGGACAACAGGTCTTCCTTGCTTTCATAATTCAGTAAATCCACCGAGGCCTGGTTTACATCTTTGATGGTCCCATCTTTGGAGGTAATAAAAATGATATCTTTCGAGCCTTCAAAAATGCGGCGGTACTTGCTCTCAGACAACCTGAGATTGTCTTCCAGCCGTTTGCGGTCGGAGGTATCTTTGAAGACATGGACCCATCCACCTACGTTTCCTTCCTGGTCGTTGAGCGCTGATATGCTGGATGATACGGAAAGCCGTCTGTCGTCCAGGGTGGTGACGAAAAGCTCCTTATGACAGGCGTCACCTTCTATCGGTACCTCATTCTTGCCGGCGCATTCGGGCAGATAGGTCGTGGTTTTAAATATTTGTTTGCTGTCCATCCCCACGGCGTCGGCAGATGAGATTCCCGTGATTCGCTCAGCAGCGGCATTGAAATAGGTAATTTTTCCTCCCTTATCCGTGGTAAAAAGACCATCGGGGAGGTTGTCGAGGATTTGAAGGAGATCTTTTTCTTTTTTTTCAGATGAAAAAGTCATATCACCGCGCTTTTTCCCTGCAGGGTTGTTCCCGTGTATGCATGAGAATCGTTGCAAACTTTTTTCACCGTCAGGGTATCATGTTATCCCTCCTCGAATCAAGTCATACATGAGCGGGCTTTCTACCATGCCATGGTTTCGATGAACATCAGAACCGCGATGTTATCTTTTTACAGACCTTGACAAAGAAGAGGTTTTTCAAATAGACTTCCTGCCGTGCCAACCCGCGTTTCTTTATGAATATGTTTACACGGAGACCGAACCATGACCCTATCGCTTCTAAGAAAAGAAAAGACAGGCCTGATCATTGTCGATGCGCAGGAAAAACTTATGAATGTCATGAAAAACAGGGAAAGGGTGGTGGACAGGATGGTCAAACTCCTTCACCTTGCCCGCGTGTTTGAACTTCCCGTCATCGTTACCGAACAGAATTCGAAGATGCTGGGACCTACAGTCTCCGCCGTAAAGGAACTCCTGCCGGAGTACCGCCCCTTTGAAAAAATTCACTTTAACTGTTGCGACGTAGAGGATTTCAATCGCGCCCTTGACTCGAGTGATTTTACCAACATCATCCTTACCGGAATAGAAACCCATATCTGCGTATTTCAGACCTGCCTCTCTCTCCTGGAAAAAGGGTATAATGTACATATTCCCCATCACGCCGTTGATTCGAGGACCGAAGACAACTGGAATGTCGGCCTTTCTCTCATGCAGCGGGCCGGGGCCGTCATCACCTCCGCGGAAACCATTATTTTCCAGATAATCGGCAAGGCAGGCACGAAGGAATTCAAGGAACTCCTGTCCGTCATTAAATAGTCCCTATGCAAAGCAAAGCGATCAAGAATTTCAACAAAGAGGCCGGCTCATTTCTCCTCGAAAAGGCATTGTCGGTTTTCAAAAAAGATTTCTCCCGTGAAACGCTCCAAAATAAGACCGTTCTCCTTGGCCGGCTGGGTGTCCGACTGGCTGCGTCAAGGCGCAGGATTATGCTCACAAACCTTCGGATGGCCTTCCCCGAATGGGATTATGCAACCATTGAAAGGACCGTCGATGAGGCTGTAAAAAATATCTGCCACGGGTTTGTGGATCTTTTTCATTACGCCTACCATATGGACCAGATCAGGGATGTGGTACGGGTAGAAAAAAACGGGGTTTTGGAGGAGCTCGCGGCCGGTCGGCGGGGATTTATTGTCGCCACGGGACACTTGGGTTTTTTCCCGCTGCTTGGGATTCCGCTGGTGTTGAACGGCATCCCTTTCGGGCCTGTTTTCAGGGCCCCTCACGACAAGCGTTTGCAGGAGGAATTTGACAAAGTCGTAGAACTGGCAGGGTTTACGAACATTCCCGACCGGCCTCCCCTGACCGTGCTTAAAAGGTCCTTGCAGGTTTTACGAAGGGGCGGCGGCGTAATGATTGCCTTTGACATGCACCCTGCCGACAGTCCTGCCATTGAGGTAAATTTCTGTGGCCGAAAGACGCCCATGTTTCCCCTCGTTGTTCGCCTTGCGGCGCGTACTGGGCTGCCCATCGTGCGAACCCATGTGCTGAAGGAAGCCGATGGCGTTCACTACAGGGTGACCTATCTGCCGCCCATGGAAGTGCCGCCGGAGGCCGCCCGGGAAGGATCCCCACTCACGGGAGAAATCCTTCAGGAACTTGCATTCTGGCTCTCAGACCTCATATTAAGAAATCCGGAGCAGTACTGGTGGATACATCGGCGCTGGAGGGATCTGACCCCTTGATAGGGGTTATGGACACTGAAACCCGACACCTGAAACCTCAGATGTGAAAAATGCTGATTCTTCACGCTGATTCGCGATAAACCAAATAACTTTCTGGTGACAGTTTGAAAGAAAAACGAGATTATTTACAGGCCTACTACGATTTCAAGGAAACCGTTGATTTTACACAGGGAGGGTTTCTGCCGGATCTTGACAATCTGGTATGGTATCTGTTAGTGGGGGTTCCACCTGTTCCCGCTGATGAAGACCCTTCAGAAACAGCACGGATGGCGGCAGTGGACCAACGGGTAAATATCCTGAAGGCCATATTCGTGGAACTGAACAGAAGTATGCCGGACCACTTTCTTGATGAAGGCCTTGGCATTTACGATCAGGCTGTAAGGTCCGTAAGGACCATGCTGGAGGAAAACGGGGAGGAAGAGATGCATGCTTAGCCGTATTTGGAGTGGCCCCCTGCTATGCGTTTGGGCCGGATGGCTTTTTGTTTTCGCACCGCCCGCCGTTTACGGGCAGGATGCGCCATGCAAACAACTGGAAGAAAAGATCCGGATGCTTGAAAAAACGATTGATGAGCTTGGAGACGCAAATGCGATGCTCGTGGAGAATCTCACCGCCTGCACGGAAGAAAATCGCGATCTGTCGGAAAAATTGAAAAATGCTGAAAAGAAACCGGAACCGGTAAAGTCAAAATAGGTATTGCATGAAAAACAGAAAACCAAAGGTTCAACGAAACGATCCATGTCCCTGCGGCAGTGGCCTCAAATATAAGAAGTGTTGTCTCGGAACCCACCAGTCCTCTCAGGGGGCCGCCCTCACCGAACTGTACCGGAAACGATACGGAATTCGATTAAAAGATCCCATCCAGATCGAGGGAATCAGACGGGCTGGCGTACTCGCCATCCAGACGCTTGATCTGGTGGAACCGGAGATAAGGGCAGGCATTGCCACCGATGAACTAAACAAATTTGTCCATGAATTCACCATAACAAACGGCGCTGTCCCCGCGCCCTTGCATTATCGGGGCTATCCAAAAAGTGTTTGTGTTTCCGTGAATG
>JBBSAR010000093.1:0-11419 GCA_038252125.1 Desulfatiglandales bacterium | reverse complement strand
GTGAATGTGTTCACTAGAAAGAAGCTTGTCTCCGAGAGAAGAACTGTTTTTAAAACAAACAGTTAAATCTTATAAAGCCCTCATTTTGGGCTGGAAGATCCGTTGGAAGGAAAGACAGTGGGGATAATAGGCCTTGCGAACAAAGAATCCGACTTTGATGATAATGACGCCAAAATGGCCGGTGGATTTGGCGAGCTTGCAGCGATAGCACTTCAAAACAGCCGGAACCTGGATGAAAGAATTAAGGCTGAAAAACAACGCGAAAAGGTCATCGAAGAATTGAAGATCGCTTTGTCAAAGGTCAAACAGCTGAGCGGCATGCTCCCGATCTGCTCTCATTGCAAGAAAATAAGAGATGATCAAGGGTATTGGAATCAAATTGAATCTTACATAACGAAACATTCGGATGCGAAGTTCAGTCATGGTATCTGTCAGGAATGCCTCAAGAAATTTTACCCTGAATTTGACCTTGATGTTGATTGAGCACAACGATTCATGTGTCAGCTCTTTGAGACCCCGGAAGATCTGATGTACCTGCTATATACATGAAACGGCGAAAAGGTTGACATACCATCTCAAAATCTCATTCGAGCAAGATCCAATTTGGCATTTTCATGATTATCCAATGCCCCTATACCTTGTGGCCGTTCCCCTGATGGACTATGGCCACATGATGCTGAACTACCTATATTAATCTTCTGTGGGACCTGGAGCCCGGAGGCCTGAAAAAAGCAGCTGCCTGGCATGAATGTTTTTGGTGCAGCATGGAGAAGAGTGGTGATTCTAATCTTGAGTTTGAAACCTTAGGACACGCCCGCAAAGCATCGCCGTAATCTCTCCTTAAAAAGGATCAAAAATCATCGATAGTTACCAATGCTGTCTTGCGGTTACCTCAAGATATGGGGGCTGTCTATGGAAATCGTTGACATAAATGCCATATATCAGAGGGATAAAAGCCAGCCAGACTAATTGAAAATGGAACTTATTCAGTTTGGCCTTACCCTTACACTGATCAATTCACAAATCAACATCTATTCATTCGTTTGATTCGAGTAATTCATGGTCGAAAATGCGTTTTTATCGTAAGACATGAGCTTGCGAATTTTGCGCCTTTTTGTGGCTACAGCAGTTTCACTTCGGTATCGTCTTCTTAATATCTTTAAAACGATCAGGAAGTTCCGCCAGGCTTGCCCTGTCCGGATATTTTTTCAACTGAGCCTGGCATTTGCTGATCCGTTCGGAAAGGGGAGGGTGGGTGGAAAACCACGATCCCTTTTTGGTGGAGGTGGCTTCAATCTGCTTCAGCTCTTTTAACACCTGCAACAATCCATCTGGGTCATATCCTGTCCGGTAGGTGGTTTCCAGGGCGCTTTGGTCCGCTTCAAATTCCATATTTTTGTCCAGCCCCTTGTCAAAGAGAACGTTTTCCAGACCTCCGATCATATTTTCGAACTGTTTCCCTTTTTCTCCCTCCATGGTCGCCGCGGTGATCGTTCCCACTCCTTGAAAAAAGCGGGCCCGCTGGATCGATTTGAGTGCGTGTTTGTGCGCCACATGGGCTACTTCATGGGCCAGGACCCCGGCTAACTGGGCCTCGGTTTGGACGGTGTTCAGCAGGCCTGAACTGACGAAGATAATCCCTCCGGGACAGGCAAAGGCATTCTGGAGCGGACTGTTTACCACTACGAAATAATAGGGAATATCCGGTCGAATGGAATTTCTTGCCACCGCCATGCCCACCAAATTTACATATTTCTGCAAAGAGGGATCTTCCACAGGCATCCCGTATCGACCAAAGCCTTCGAGTGCCAGACTTTCCCCGATGGTGAGCTCTGATTTGTAATTGATCTCTCCCGTGGAACTCAGGATCGAAGTAGCGCCCTGCAGGATCTTATTTTCCTTTGAATTGGGATCCAGGAGACTGTCGAGCAGGCCTGCCAGTTGTATGGGTCTGTCCTTCGGTGATGTAATTTTTCCCGTGACGGATTGCGCCTCCGTTGAGGCAGTCCCATTTAAAGAGTCCGCGTAAGATTCGCCGCCGGCCCATAAAGTCAGAGCGAAACCAAGAATGATCCACACCGGAATTCTTCTGTTCTTCATCTGTTATCCTCCCATTCAAGAAAAAAACCAAAATGGTCTATTATGCTATTGCGGCGCATACTCCCCGATTTTTCCCTGCTTCAGAAAAGTCTGGAGCTCTTTTTCGGATATCTTCATGGCAAGAACCTGATCAAGGGCCTTTTTCGCCGCGGGGGATGTCTTTTTGAGCCTGGCATATTGTTCCGTTTCTTCAGACAGCCCCCTTATGCTGCGGCCGGTACTTGCTTCATCGGCCTTAATATTGCTTCCGGCCAGGGCGCCGAACAGATTGCCCGATCCCTCTTCGGAAGCCTTTTCCGGCGCCGTATCGGAGAGGCGGCCGCGGTACATCCATCCCTGGTCTCCGGAGGGCAGTTTGATTTTATGCCACCGTTTTTCGGTGTCCATGACTTTGACCTCCACACCGATAGGAACGGTGGCGATGGTTTCCGACGAGGCGGTGGCCTCTTTCTTGAGCTGGGCGTTCTCGGAGGTTACCCAGAGGGTCTCAGCGGCGAGGACCGACACTGCCGCAAAGCAAACGCAGCCAAAGAAAATCGCCGGAAGATATCGTATTTTCATTTCAGTCACCTCTTTCCTTTCCGATTCATTGTTTACAGTTATTCTCAATCATAGGATTTCCATTTCAAAAATTCAATGGGCAATCGTCCTTTACTGATAATCTCCCACCAGGAGAAAAGCGCCCCAGTATCCGGGATGGGGATACAATATTTTTACATGCAGCATGGCCCGCCGCAGGCTTTCGGCCTTATCCATGGTTCTGTAGGAACGATAAAACTGCTTGATCAACATGGCCGTGGAGATGTCGCTCACCCGCCACAGACTGGATATGATGGCGTGGGTTCCCGCATACAGAAAGGAGCGATTCATTCCGATGACGTCATCCCCGCTGGTGATCTTGCCCAATCCGGTCTGGCAGGCGCTCAGCACCACCAGGTCCGCCCCTATCTGAAGACCGAACGTCTCGGCCGCTTCCAGATTGCCGTCGTTTTCTTTGTCCGGAGTCAGTTTCACGGACGAAAAAAGCGGGTTAACCGGATCGAAGTCGCCATGGGAAGCCAGGTGGATAATCCCGAACCTGGAAATGTTGTTCACAACCCATGTCTCGGTTGCCTTATCTCGCGTGAGCAGGGTGATTTCCGGAAAGTTCCAGCCGATGGTGAATATTTCCTTTTCCGCAAAGGGGAGGTCCAGGGCCGGATTTTTCAGGTCGGGATTTCCAACGGCCAGCACCTTCCTGTTTTTTTCCGCCTTTCGCCTTTGAAGGGTATAGGGAAGCACCGAGGCGCTCGGGAGATAGAAGAGGGGAAAACGATCCACCAGGTAGCTTTTCCCGTCAAACAGGGTCGCGAATGAGAGATAATGCAGAATCCCGTGGGGGACGATTCCGAGGATTCGGCAATCTTTCAGTTCCGGCATCACCTTCGACAGGAGCCAGGTATGCAATTCCATGGAAGACTTTTCCAGCGGTTCCAGATTCTGAAGCATCCTTCTGAAATCAAGGACCGTCTTTGCCAGGGTATCCCGTCCGAGGGGCGTGCGGAAGAGTTTGATGGACTTGTCGGTGACAACCCAACACAGGATTTCATCGGGAAGCGTGTAATAGGTCAGAAGGTCTACCCCGGGCTCCAGGAGCTTCTGGACCTGTTTGAGATTAATGGGGTTTACGGACACGATCGTTGCCAATTCGGGGTTTTTGGCCTGGATGTTCAGCATGAGATCGGTATATTCATCCTGAAGCCTCGTGAGGGCCTGCTGGTAGACGGCCTTCTCCTTTTCATTCGTGGATGACGCCACCAGCATTTGCTGCTCCTGCATCCGGCTTTTTAGAAGCTTCTGCCTATCATACAGTCCCTGATCCACTGCATTTTTCAGCGTCAAACGCTGGTTGCCGAGAAGGTCAATGAGGTTCCGTGCCCTGGAACGTTCCGCTACGTCGAACGCTTCCGCGATGGGATCCTGATCGCTTTTGGACGGTTCCATGTTCAAAAGCAGGGAAATCAACGTCTCATAAACAGCCATCTTGTTGGTGATGAATCCGTCTTTGAGCTGATCTACTTTGATTTCCGCCCGCATCTCTTCGATGAGCAACATCGCCTCTTTCAACAGATTTTTCGCGTCCTGCTTTCTGTCCTGTTTCAACCTGAGGCGGGCCAGCCCGTAAAGCGCCCGCCACTGGGTTTCGCGCAGCGCCATGGAACGGGAGAGTTCGAGGGCCTTTTGAAAATGCTTCTCCGATTCCTTCCATTGTTCCAACAGGAGAAAGGTCTCACCATATCCGAGGAGAATCTTGGCCTCATTGATCTGGTTTCCGATGCCGGAGGCCGTTTCCAGGGCTTCCTTGAACAGGGGCAACGCCTTTTTAGGCTGTCCCATCCGCAAATAGGTCAGCCCCAGGTTTTTCAGGTCGTAGGCTATGGCCCATTTGGACTGGATATCCCGGTCGATGGCAAGGGCCTGGTTCAAGGTATCCAGGGCCTTCTGGAAATCCCCCATGTCCCTGTAAACCAATCCCATGTTATTGAGGGTGGTCGCGGTCTCGTCTCTTCGGGCCTGGAGATTATGGGATGCATCAAGGGCGTTTTCAAGCTCTCTGAGCGCCCGCTTATGGTTCCCCAGCGTCCACCAGGTAAGCCCGGACGTGTTCAAGGCCATGACTTTTTCGAGAACCCAGGCATTTTCCTCCGCCAAAGCGAGGACCTGTCCCTGCAGTTCAAAGGCTTCCTGGTAACGGCCTTGATACCAGGCGTTGTTGGCCTTTTCCATCAGGATGTCGGTCCGTATCAAGGAAGGGCCCGAAGGCTTGAGCAGGGCGAGGGCATCTTTGTAGGCCTTGTCCGCTTCCTGAAAATTTCCCAGCAGTCGTGAACACCTTCCCGCGTCAAGTAGGGCCTGTGCCATGTCGTCTTTGAGACCCAGACTCTCGTAAATGGCATAGGCCTTCAGATAATTCTCTCTGGCCCGGGCATAGCGGCTCAGACGAAGGTCGTATATCCGCCCGATTCGCTCATACTGCCTTGCCAGGAGCTCCTGTTTGTTCAATGTTTTACTCAAGGTGGCCGCGGACTCGAACTGCAGGAGCGCCTTGTCATAATCCGTCGCGTTTTCAAGGACGATGCCCAGATCGTTCAAGGCGGAGATTTGCTCGCTTTCCAGTTCCAGGGCCGCCACAATTTCCAGGGCTTCTTCCAGGGCGGGAATGGCCAGGTCGAATCTTTCCATCCTTGCCAGGATCAGTCCTTGTTTGATCAACGCCTGGGCGTATTCTTTGGTATCGGGTTTTTCAGCCTTCAGAATTTCTACGAGCTTTTGCGCATGAAGTTCCGCTGTCGAAAACTTTCCAGCCGCATAGGCGCTCTCTCTGGAATATTCATGGAGTTTGGGAATATATTGTTTGAAGTCTCTTATTTCATTGGCAATATCCAGGGCATTTTCAAAAAGGGCAAGCGCCTTTAAGGGGCTCTTTTCATTAAAGGCCGCTACCCCGTTCTTGACGTAACGGACAAAATGGCTCTTGGCGAAATCGGTGGCTTCTTTGGGTGTCATACCCCGGTAGCCCAGGAGCATCCAGTCGCCCGACACCCTCGAAACGGGAGATTTCCGGGCTTTGGCCGGGTCCATTTCTCGATCCCCGGACTGCGAGAGCGCCTGATTTACCGAGGCATGTTCAAGCTTTTTCAAAAATGGTTCCACAGGCGGGGCCCCTTTGTTTGAGCCCGCCGGGACCAGCAGGGTCGGTGCTCCCAGAAGGGAAAAGAGATGTCCCAAAATGTAAGCATCGCTCAGCAGTGCTTCAGGCAGCATGACCAGTGATGTCTGTTCCATGCGACCGGAAAGTTGTATCAGGGAAAATGCCCTTCCCTGGTCCAGGCCCATGGCCATAAAAGGCAAAGGAACTTCACCGGGACGGGTGGGCACGGTTCCGGCCCGGTAGACGGGAAGATCCAAAAGAAGGATGTTTTTTCCGAAAAGGGCATTTTCGATCTGCTGCTCGTCAGCGCTGTTGGGCAATCCTTCCACTGCGTAGTACCCCGGCAATCCGGATACGGATGGGAGTGCAAGGATACGGCGTTTGAATGGTTTTCTGTTCCAGATGGATCGGACCAGATGCGTGGCGCTCAGGGCCACGGGTTGCTGAGCCCTTTTGTCAAGCTCGGACGGGTCTTCCAGGGCTACCACGGTCAGGCCGGCGGAGGCTGTTTTCGGGGAGGCCTTTTGAGGAGGAAAGGGTGTTATTTCCAATCCGTCCTGCGTTACGGAAAAGGCCGTCCGTTCGCTTCCTGTTCCCTTTCCCGGAATGAGGCGGAGACAGGAACCCCCCTTGGGCAGGTTTTCCATTACGTCGATTGCTTCTACGGGGTCAGGGCCGAGGAGGCAGAGAATTCCTCTTGTTCCCTCGCTGGATGCCTCTGATTTTGCCTTCTTAAAGGCCTACTGAAACTGCCCGATCACCTCGTGGTATTGTGCCGCCAACAGTTCCTTTTCCGGTCCCGATCCTTTATCCACTGCGCTGTCAGCCAGCTCTTCCCCGTGCAGGGCCATTCCCAGAAGGATCACGAACCATTCCCTGATGGTCTCAGATGGAGAGATCCGGGCGATGGAAGGAAGCCGTTCCCAGTTTTTTCCGATTTCCGTGTCCGCTATTTCCTTTTCCTGGACGATGCGTTGATCCAGGTAGGGCTTGTCCTTCTCGTTTGCCTTCCGATACTCGCTATCTAATTGTTTAAGGTTCATCAGCCTGGGCCAGGCCTGCTTCAGAATTTCCTTTTCCTGCGCGGTGATGGGACCCATGGCCAGGAATTTCAGCCTATTCACCCGCTCTATTTCCGACAATTTTTCCAGCAGGTTAAAGGCCTCCTCCTCTTTCTTCCTGTCGATCAGACCCTGTATGAGCGGGCTGAAAGTTTCCGTGATTTCACCGGGGCCGCATCCCGCCTCCGTTATGGGAACCTTGTTTAAAACGGCGAGGGCTTCCTTCAGTTTTCCAAGACCAGCCAGGGCACGCCATTCATATTGGGGGAGCAGTCCTTCCCGTGCCGTTTCCAAGGCTTTCGTTAAGTATTGCCGAGAGTTGTCCGGGTCTTGCAAATACCCGCTCATCTCGGCCATGTTGAGGGTTAGGGCCGAGAGGAGGGCCAGGGCCTTTCTGTTCCGGGACGTGGGTCCGGTCTCCATCTGTTTGATCCCGCGCGAGAAATGGACCGCGGCCCTTTCCAATGCCTTTTCCCGCAGGACGGCGGTTGTGACCGAGCCATCCTTTTTTGGAAGAAAGGCCAGGTGGTATACGCCCATTTCGTTATGGTACGACGGGATGACAAGCGGGTCCAGGACCGCGGAAAAACGGTCCAGCAGTCCGGTCGTTTCTTTGTCCAGCAGGGTCAATTGGTCGTAAAGCTTCCGGCGGTCCGGAGAATTCTTGGGGACGGCAGTGAGCGACTGTGCCATATTGACCACGTTCAGGGCGGCGCTTACCGGGCTTTTCATGCGGATGGCCAGTTGGGCCGATCGGCGGAAGCGATCGAAGGCCGCAAAAGCCTCTCGCCTCGCATAGGCCAGTTGTCCCGCCCGATGTTGAAGAAGGGCGACTCCGAACAGGTCACTGTCGGATATAGGCGCATTTTCGGGATATTGGCTCAATTCTTTCCGGATGGCTGACGCCGCCGGCTCCAACTGCCCCAGTTCTGTTTTTATCCTGGCCATGAAGGCTATTGCCAGCCTTTCTTCCTGTTCCCGGGAAAAGCCGTACATGGCTTTGGTGGCGTCCACATTGTCCAGAGCAATGTCCAGATCGAGGTTGATCAATCCCCCTTTTTCCTGGCTCTTCTTTCGGTTCCGACTTTCCGCCTTTTTGTTCGGCACGCCGTATTTTTTAGCCAGAGCGATGACCTGCTCGAAGCCCTCGTAGGCCTTTTGGAGCATCTCTGTTCTTTCAGCGCCAGGCAGGGTTTTCGCCTCCATGTAGGCACAGTAGGCCATGGAACGTCTGTTCACCGTTAGATTTTGCACCAGTCCCAGACCCTCATTGAGGGCGTAGGCCTTCTCAAATGACGCCCGCGCCTGTTGCCACAGGGTTTCTTCCTGCAGTGCCAGCCCGAGGCGATCCAGCATTTCAGCCTTCATCCGGACCAGGTCTTCGGGAAATCGCAGGGTTTCGGCCGCTCTTCCCGCCATATAGAGCAGATCATCGATTGTTTCAGAGGTGTGTTCCGGGATTAAGGGGGAGAGCTCCCGAATGACTTTTTCCTGATCGGAGAGAATGGATTGCATCTTCTTTTTGTAGACGCCCCATTGGGGGTCCGGTGGAAGCCCCGTCATCTTTTCCGCGGCATCAAAAAGCCTCCGGTTGATCTCTGTCTGGGCCAGGGCCGGACTCTTGGCCTTTTCCGCCAGATGGGGATCTTTCAGCGCCGGGGTCAGTATCCTGTCGAAAATATGGCTGTTGATTTTTCCCGCAATCTCGGAAGCACGTCGGGGATCGATCTCTTTTTCGATCAGCGAAAGGGCTTTTTCGTAGGCCTGGACCGGTTCACGGCGTTCCCGTATCTGAAACGCACTTTCCCCGAGGCGGCGGTAAAACAGGATTTCGGTTTCTTCATTATCAAAGGGCGCGCCTGAATCGAGCCGTCTGGAGTAGTATTCAAAGGCATCGGGAAATTGCCCCAGCAGAAAGTAAATGTTGCCCAGGTTCAAAGAAAGGTTGGCCCCGTTGACCGGGTCCTCTTCCTGGTCATTGAGGAAGTAGGCTTTCCGATACGATTCCATGGCCGCTTCAAGTCCGCCGGGCAACCCGTAAACGGTTTCCAGAACTTCTGAAATATAGCCGGATGTCTGATGAAAATAGGCAATCTGACCGTTTATCCCGATGGCCTTTTGAATGAGTTTTTGCGCCTCTTCCAGGGATTCCCTGCCCGGTTCGTAGGTCAGGCAGAGACCCAGGCAGTAAAGGGCTGTTGCGTCGTCCGGGCTTTTCGACAGGCGGGCGCGATATTCCTCCCGGACCTTTCCGATCTGCTTCCTTGCGGCGGCACACTTGATAAAACCCCGGTGGGCCTGCAGGAGGGAATCGTCCCGGCGGATGAGATCGGCGTAAATTTTCTGTGCCGCGGGAACTTCTCCGAGGTGGAAAAGGAAATCGGCCGATGCGAGTGATTTTCGCACATATCCTTCCCGGGCCGGTTCATAAATGCGGTCGTGGTAGGATCTTGACGCCATTTCATTTTCATAAAGATCAAGGGCCTGGCTAAAGAGTTCCTCACGGTACAGGATTTCCGCCAACGCCAGCCTCGCGGCGGCTGTTTGAGGCGTTTTTTCCGGGAACTGCTCTATGACCTGCCTGTATGCCGCCTTGGCGCTCGCCCACTCCCCGGATGCAAAATAGAGATCCCCCATACGGTTCCAGGCGCCGATGGTCAGTTTGGGCAATTTTTCTTGATATTCCCGGGCAATACCCGAAAGCAGCCGTATTCGTTCCTGCTGATTTCCCGAGACCTGCCGGGAAAGTCTCAGGTTCAGTATCCCGTTCACGGCTTTGTCGGACCATTCTTCCACATCCGGGAACTGTTCAACGATTTTTATATAAGCGGGCAAAAGAGCCTCTCCGCGGCCTATTCGGCTGAAGCATTCCGCTTTCAGATAATAGGCCTCGGCCAGTTGGGGACGGGGTGTTCCATCGGTCTTAATGACTTCGTCCAGCAATCCCATGGCCTGGACCAGCGACGTAGGACTGCCCGCCAGATCCATCAGGATACGGGCCTGCTCTATTCGGCTCCTTGCGGAAATGCTGGCCTGGTCCTGATTGACTGGAGATTCATGGGATGGAGAGGACGTATCCGCCGCCGGGGGTTCTTTTTTCGATCCGAGGGCCAGGGCCTTAAGACGGCTCAGGGCATCCTCAATAACCTTCTGTCTCTGCCGTTCCGATGGGGCCTGCCGCCATTGCATTCCCGCTTTGAGCCTTTCCGCGCGAATGCGTGCAAGGGTCGATTCCACGGTCTTGCCGGGGGCGTTTTCTGTAGCCAGATCATAGGCCTGTATGGCCTTTTCCGGTTCCCCTGTCTGTTCATAAAGACGACCGATCCGGTAGGCGGCCTTGGCGGCCAACGTTTCATCCCCTGAAGCTGTCTCCAGTACCTTGTAAAAGGCCGAAACGGCTAACGGGACATCCAGAGGAATGCGGGAGGCAAGGGTTTCGGCAAGGGCCAGTTGATCCTTCCCATCCTTTAAGAAAGGGATTTCTCCTTCAAGGGGCAGGTCCCAGATATTACTTGATCCCTTTTGCGCCGAGAGGAAATAAAGCCTGTCCGCCGTGGGCATGGGGGAATAGGCGGGGAAGGCGCCGGATGTAACCGGATAAGCAAGAGCATCTTCCCCATTGGCCCTGATCCGGAAGATCATGGGATTCGAGGTTCCCGCGGCATTGCCCCCGGTTGGTATGTCCGGGGAGAGGCGCGTGAAATAGATCTGTTTTCCGTCTTGGGACCATTTCGGAGAAAGGTCGCGCTCCGGTCCCTTTGTTAAGTCGATGACCTTTCCGGTGTCGAAATGGATCAGAAAAATATCGCCTCCCGGGTCATCCCTGAACGATACGAAGGCGCATGAAGTTCCGTCTGGCGACGGGGAGGGAAAGGCCCCATCGCCATGGGTATCCAGTGCTCGCGGCGGGGTTGCGGGATTTATCAGGTCCAGGGCCATCAATTGTCTACGGTTTTCACCGGGCCTGGACTGGTGAAAATAGAGGGTCTTTCCATCGGGAGAAAAAGCCGGGGCGCCATCCGCTGTTTTGCGGCCCGTAAGTCTTTTTGGCGTGAGGTCGTTGAGGTTTCTATTTATCAGGAAGATATCGCCCTTTGCATCATGGGAATCGCCCACAAAGGCGATCAGCGTGCCATCTCTTGAAATGACCGGTTCCCACAGCTTTCCCTCTCCGCGTGTCAACTGTTGGGGCGGGCCTCCTTTGGACTGATCAGCGGATCTCAGCCACAATTCCGGAAGCCCATGTTTCTCGGACACGAACGCCAGCCAGTCGCCTTTTTCAGATGCCGCGGCGTACAAAACGGGATCGGTTCGGAAGGTGATCTGGGTAGGTCTGTTGATGGAAACCTGTTCCGGGTTCTTTCCAACGGACGTGCCTTTTTGGGAAGCCCGGGAGGGCGCTTCCGATGCCGATATTTGCTGGGGGGACCTGTTTCCCTGCGTTTCCTTTTCTCCATTCGCTCCCGCGGGAACAAAAAGGAATGAAACAACGAAAAGAAGCAGGGCAACGGGGTATCCCCTGTCCATATGACATCTTCCGGCTAACTTGCTGGTCACGGCTTTACGC
>JBBSAR010000092.1:0-11460 GCA_038252125.1 Desulfatiglandales bacterium | reverse complement strand
TGTTGAAGTCGCGTTTTGAGGTGATGTAAACCCAAGCGGAATCCTTTATGGATTGTGCGACGGATCTGAACAGAGGGTTGAGGGCCAGGGCCATATGTATCTCCCTGTAAAAATCATCACTGCGATTCTGAATGGAGCCCTGGCCCGTCAGATTTCCAATCATCTCACGGGTGATCGGAGGTCGAAATGCATCAAGGTTGTAACGGCCTGCGGTTGCATCATCTTTCAGATCCTTGAATTCAAGGGGCTGGTTGAACGCCTTAATCCAGCGGGTTTGCAGGAGATCCGCTTCCGCCACCGTACGCATCTCATCCACGCGGGAGGTCACCCTGGCAAGCAGATCGTCCAGGTGGGCGATTTCTTCGTGGAGGTGTCTTGTCAGGAAGTCCTTCTCATGCTTCTGGACAAGGTTATACTGCCTGGCCAGCATGATGAAGAAACCAATAATAAGAACCGATAAGACCGCCAGCATGAGCAACGCCTGACGCGAATGAAATCGACTTACCTGGTCCTTTTCCATTGTTGCACCTTGGGATCCCTGAGCGTTTGGAAACGAGGAAACGAGGACATCAACGACTATTTTCCGAGAAAGCCTCTCCGCATTTTTCGCACCATTCTCATGTACTGTCAATGTACAAATTATTTATAAAACTTTATGCGGAGGAAAGTCCCTGCAGAAACTACTCCCACGGAATCTCGCGCAGAGACGCAGAGACGCAGGGTAACAACAAAAAAATCCGTGTAATCCGTGAAATCCGTGAGCCCCGTTAAATTGACGGAGTCATGAGCGTAGCGCATTTAACTGGGGTGCCAGAATACTTGAAATTTGACCCGAAGACCGGGATTGACCATTTTCATCACCCACCATCCGATACGGATACCGATTTCAATTTGGGTAATTGAATTTTTATACAAGTCAAAACCTGCCAGGTCCGTGTACAAAACATCGACATTAAATCTCGTTTGTGTTTCAAATCAAAAATCCCTTGGCAAGGTTGGCAAGGGATCCTTTTAATCATGTGCAACCTAATGACATTAGCCTCCAACGATTTCCGCCTGTTCCCATCCTATCCCGGTTGGCTTCAAACCGAGTGTCAAGTCAAATCAGGGGGTATAGAAAAAACTGTACATATATGGTCAATATATTGTATGTAATTATACAAAAACGTGAACTAATTGATACATTGATATGGAATACAGGATCGACAAACACACACTGCTTGATATCATGGAGCAATGGAACCACTTTTTGAAAAGGAAGGTCCACCTCATTGCTTGCGGCGGAACGGCAATGACCCTGCTTCAAGCGAAACCGTCCACCAAAGATGTCGATTTCATAATCCCCAGGGAAAACGAGTACGGCTATCTGATCAAGGTACTGAAAACTCTTGGTTACGAGCAGGTTACCGGAAATGGATGGCAGCGGAAAGGGGACATTTTCAGGTTTGACCTTTTCGAAGGGAACCGGATCCATACGACGGAATTGCTGGAATCACCACTTGAGCCGGGCAACCACTCCCTGCTGAAGGAATACAGCTGGCTCTATATTGGTATCTTGAATGAATATGACCTGATCGCCAGCAAATTGATTCGTGGCACACCCCTGTTGATTTCGAGGATTGCTTGAGGCTGACGAAAGTTATGCGACATCGAATCGATATCGAAAGATTGGTGAGTCACTTTCGAGAGCTCGCCAGCTATGATGTCGCCGAAGCACGAATAGGTGTGCATATTGACCGCTTTGTCGAACTCCTTGAAGAGGAAATTATCTTATGACGGAAAATTCATTATTTCAACGTTTGTCACGGCTTGGCCTGCCCCTTTTGGAGACAAGCGATGAATTCGATGTCAACCAGACCCTTGCCGAAGTGGTAAAAAGCAAGGATGTCAGATTATGGGAGGGGTTCCCCGTACTGTTAGTCAATGCAGCCAAGGATTTTCGATTTGCCTATGAACATATCCTGGAATACCTCGACAATAAAGATCAGAAGGCAGCCTTTCATTCCCTGTTGCAGGTCTCGCTCACTCTCTACGAGCTCTACCACCTGTCCTTTTCCTGGACGAAACCATTGAAGGACATGCTTTCTGAAAATGAAAAAGAGTACCTGAAACAACTTCGCAAAGAATTGGCGTCCGGAAATAGTTTCACGCTTAATGGGCTGGTGTTTCATCCCTCGCGTCTGAAGAATGCATTCGAGCTGTATTTCGAAAAGGATGCCGAAAAAAGCCGTCAGCAGAAAGAAAAATACGAAGAACTGTCTCTTGAATATGCGCTTTCGCAGGTGTTTTCACCCAAGCAGAAAGAGCTGTTCAAGAAACGGCTGGAGGGGCTGCCTTTGACCAAAACTGAAAGAGAATATTATTCAAGAGCGGTCAAGAAAAAAGTCGTCGCGCTGGCCAATCCGGAGCTGCATCGACTGGCGCAGCGACTGATGGCGTATTGACCCTGCGGAATGATCAATGATCATCCAAAGATCCGTGTGAGTTAATGCCAATCCATCAATGCAATTGAGGACACTACGGGTTTCCAATTCAGCAAAGCCGCCAGCCGGAAAACCAGTGGCTTGCTTCAGGCGTTGTCAGGCGGGTCCGTGAAATCTGCGAGCCCCGTTAAATTGACGAAGTCATGAGCGTAGCGCATTTAACTGGGGTGCCAGAAAAATTAAAATTTGACACGAAGATCGGGATTGACCATTTTCGGCACCCACCCTCCGATACGGCTATGGATTTCGATTTGGATAATTTGAATCTTATACAAGTCAAGGCCTGTCATATTCTGACACAAAACCTTGACATCCCATCCCGTTTGTGCTTCAAGTCAAATATCCCTCGACAAGGTTGGCGGGGGATCCTTTCACTCTGTTTTTCCGGCGGCGAAGTTCACCTCTTTCTCGTTTCCTTTTTTTGATGCCGCCTTGGTTTAAGGGTATCTGAATCTGCATAAGCTTCTATCCGTTAGTTTAAAGACATAAAGCAACTATCAGAAATTTCTAGTTTGATCGGAATTCTCATTTTTTGATGCCTTAGACTCGTATGTATGGCAAAATGTCAAAGAATTCCTGGGCCATCTTTTGTAAGAAACTGACCCGTTCCGGAACAACGGTTTTAACCATCAGCTTGTCATAGAACCGAAGAATTTGGGGGGAATCTTCAGCCTGTCAACTTATCCATTTGTATGGCTTCAGTGGTATGTTCAAGAGCCGACTGTCAGATATACAACGCGAATTAATAGAACATTGGGTGGGGAGGAAACAAGGTGCCCGAAATAAGCAGGTTTTTTGGTATCGTGATTGCTATATTCTATAAAGATCATTTGCCCCCTCATTTTCACGCCAAATAGTCCGGACAGTGGGCTGCCTTCTCAATCGAAGATCTCAAGATGATTGAAGGCGAGCTCCCAAGGAGAGCGATATCATTGGTTTTGGAATGGGCCTTCCAACATAGAGACGAACTCATGGCCAACTGGGAAAAGGCTCAAAAGAAGGAACCATTAGAAAAAGTTAAGCCGCTTGATTAGGAGAACAGGCATGCGATGGGTAGCTGAAGCAAACTATATTGACGGGTACAGGCTAAAGGTTCGATTCGATAACGGAAAGATTAAGGTTGTCGATTTGCAGCCGCATCTCGATGGCGCCGTATTTGAGCCATTAAGGGACCTGAATTTTTTTAGATCATTTCATGTTAATCGTGATCTCGATACGATTGTGTGGCCGAATAATGCAGACTTCTCGCCGGATTTCCTTTATGAGATCGGGCGGAAAATCAGCGAACAAGAAGTCTCAGTTGAGACTCAAGAATCGCGCGGCTGAGCTTTGTGGTTATTGTGGGAAAGCCGGGTCGTATCTTAAATATTAATTAATCGTATTGTAGTGACTTTTTCTATTGGAGTCAATTGCGCGATGACAATTGTCAACGGATAGCTTAAAATGCAACCTAATTTCAGATATGTTTTCAGTGAAGGAGTTATAATGATGAAGGCATTCAGGACCGCTCATCATAGGCCATCCACGCCGTCGGTTTACGGGGTTTCCACTTTCGACCGTAGATGAAATTGTCCACATGGGGAAAGAGGATACGGGCCAGGGCGGAACGTCTCAGCACCCACCGGACCAGTTTGTGAATGCTTCGGTATGATCTTGAAAAAGGGCACACCGCCATGCAGACACAGCAATCGGTTCCCACCTTTCCCCAGTAATCGAAACAGCCGTCCGCGTTGAGACTCCAGCGCAGAATTCCCCTGTCAACGGTCTTTGGACGTTCACGGGGGATGGAACGGGAGGGGCACGATTCGGCGCATTTGAGGCACCTTTCGCAGAACTTCTCGGCCCCCAGGTCCACCGGCGTATCCGGTATCAGGGGCATGTCGGTCTGAACCGCAAAGAGCCTTACGCGGGGGCCATATCGGTCGGAAATGAGGTACCCGTGCCGTCCCAGTTCTCCCAACCCCGCATCAACGGCCAAGGGCACCATGAGCAGATCATAGTGCCGGTTGTGCTCCGCCACGGCCCGGTAGCCCATACTGCCGAACCACTGGGCCATGATGGTGGTGATATAGGCCCCGCGGGCGTAATTGTAGCCGCTCTCCACCACCGCCGGCGTATGGGGGGCGGTTGCCACCATCTCGCTGTCCATGGCGGTTGCCACCACCACTGCATAGGGGAGCGGTTCCGGCAAGGACCGGCCCCATTCTTCCCACTCACCGTAGTGGATCTCCCCCCTGTGGCTGTAGGCCCACCGGGGATCCACCTTGCAGATCCCCACCAGGTCGGCCCCCAGGTGACGGGCCCATTCTTTCACGATGCGACTGGCCTTTTCCGGTTCCATGGAAAAGGAATGCGTATCTCCCTTCTTGGCATAGGTGCTTTGAGCTCCTGCCGAACCGGGGTCCACCCGGGCCTTGCGACCCACCATGTTGGGAAGTTCAAAGGAGGAGACCAGCATGGACACATTGGGACGGTACCCGCCGTCAATGGACCCCGGACGGCCCAACGGGCCCCCTTTCTCCCGCCTGAGATCGTCGCGCTCCTTCCGCTCGGGGTGTGTTTGGTAATAGGCTTCGTATTGCTTCGATCCGGGAATGAGGCACCGGTTTCTGGCGAAGGAAATATCCCTTTCATCGGCCTGCTCAAAGGCGCTTCCGTCGCCGGCCAGGTATCCCGCGGCACCCCGAAGGGATCGGGCGGTCTTTCGGGGCGGAATGAGCAACAGGGCGGAAAAGGCGAGGAGGATTCCAAAAAACCAGGCCACGGGAATCCGTATCCCCGGCACGAAAAGAATGGCCAAACCCAGCAAAAAATGAAATCCCGCCGCCCCCGTTCCGATCTTTTGGGCCTTCAACTCCCCCTCCCGCCGGGATTCGTAGGCGAAGAGCAGCGCCAATGTCAGAGCGGCCAGATTAAGAAGGGACAATAGCCAGGTCAGCATGCTGATACTCCTTGCAAAACAACTTCCAAAACCTATTTCCCCATGATTCGATCACGTGAAATCAGAGGCATATTTTCGGAAATGGGATTGACCGACATGTTGAACCTCTATGGGCAGTTGCCCGATGAGTGCATTACCGGTTGGGATTTCCTTGCCAAGTTCGGGTATGCGAGGACCATCTCGCTTAAAGCATCACGGAGCATGGAACGGCACTCTTCAAGGTCTCTGCTCTCGGTGACGACCTCCGGTCACTCCACCAACCGGCCCATGTAACCGGAGCTGATTTTGGTGCATTTTGCAGTGAGATTTGCCATTTTTATAATCTCTCGGAATTGTTCCCACCTGGCCCTTCTTGAAATTCCGCACCGCTAACGACGGCCGCCCCGGCCTCCGCCAAAGCCTCCTCTGGAGCCGCCCCCGAATTCTCCGCCGCCCCAACTCCTTCCGCTATTGAAAGAGCGTTCCTGGCCGCCTCCAAAACTTTTTTCACCACCCCCGAGAGGGCGTTGCTCTCCAGCCTGAGAGCGTCCTTCAAGATTCTGAGACGGCCGTTCGCCACCGCTGCTGCTGCTGCCGCTGCTGCCGCTGCCGCTGCGATCGAACCCACCCCCCCAGCTATTTGATCCCCAGGAGGACGACGCCGACCTTTGGTCTCCAGCCTGACGCGCCTGCCTCTGGGAGTCGAGCGACTGCGTTGAAACCTGGCTTCGGCCCTGACCTGAGGGCTGCGCGGATTTCTGCACATTATTCCAACTGCCGTTATTGTACTTCTGCCAGCCGCTTCCCGTGTTTCTATAGACGTTGCCGTCATGGCCGGCATATACGTTGTTATTCACTTTCGCGGCTGAAACGGTTTGACCGCCGGGCCCTTTTGCCCTTCCCCACGTGGCCGTCCCTTGGTTGCCTGAGTAAGCATTGCCGCGGGTTGCCGTTCCGCCCCTTGCGGTCACACCGGTGTTCGGATTATATGTGGCGCCTCGCTTTCCATAGGCGTAGTTGCCGGTGTAGACATTCTGAACCGCCGCTTTCTGGCCTGCTGAAATCCTGCCGGTGGTGGAGTTATAGGAGCTGGCGACCTTGCTGCTCCATGCATTTCCCGTCCATGCGTTGTATCCCGCCGACGAACGGGAGACCGCCGTTGTCGGTCCCCAGTGTTGATACACATTGCCGGTGGTTGCCGCCCAGCCTCTGGGCCCCCACACCGCAGCGCCTCCATAGGGACCATGCGCATAACCGCGGTAAGGGGCGTAAGGCATGGGACCCCGGTAAGGAGCGGGCGCATAGCAATAATGGCCATATGTTGCTGCACCGAAGGCCCAGCCTATTCCAAAGCCGATAACCCAGCCGGTCCATGGCGATAATAAGAAACATAAGGTTACACATCAACGAAAAAAAACGAGGGCAGATCAACGCAGAAATCGAGAATCGATAGTTACCTATCAGCTTCTTCCCGCCTTTCCGTTCCGAAGGCCACTCTGTTGATGAGATTCGAAATTTTTTTCCTCGCATCCGCGGCGGTAATTTTATTAAGCAATGTTTATGCTTCCATATGAAGCTAATCATTTTGTAAAAATTTTACCATAGGCATAAGGATTTTCAAAAGATACTTTTATACTTCATAACGGTTTGTTATACTCCCGGCCTTCAGGGGATCGTCGGGGAGTGAACAGCGAACGAGGTTTGGCCACGGTAACATATTGAAGTAACGAGGAGTTTGAATTGGATCTGTTGAGATTTCTTGATCAAGATGTTCGGGTGCTGATCACCGGCATCACCTCTATTCATGGGTGGCCCATTTACCGTAAGTTGATGGAGATTTTTCCGGCTGAGAAAATAGTGGGCGTTGCTTCGCCCAAAACCATGGAGCCATGTGCGGCAAATATCCATAAGGTATGTATCACGGAGCGGGGCTGGCTTAAAATGCAGATGGTCTCATTCAGACCGAGTCACGTGATTCATTGCGGGGGTGTTTGTGATCTGGATGTTTGTGAGGATCGACCGGATTGGGCGCGTTTGATGAATGTGGGCGGCGCCAAAACCATCCGCGAGGTTTTTTCCAACACATGTCACATTACCTACATCAGTTCCGATCTGGTGTTTTCAGGCGCCATGCCTCCTCCCGGTGGATATGACGAGGGCGATATCCCTGAGCCTGTGAGCGTTGTAGGAAAGACCTATCTTGCGGCGGAAGCTGAAATATCCCGAAGCAAAAACAGCTGCATTGTGCGTGTGGGGCTTCCGCTGGGGGACTCTTTCAACGGGGGGAAAGGGGCCGTGGACTGGATCGAAAGCAGGTTCAAACGTTGCCTTCCCGTCACCATGTTTTATGATGAAATCAGGAGTTGTGTGCCCTGTGAGGACCTGGCGGATAAGGTTTTGTTTTTGGCGTTGACCGGCGCGAAGGGTATTTTTCACTGTGGCGGCGATACTCCCATGAGCCTTTTTGATATCGGGCAAATGGTGCTTCGTTCAGGGAGCTACTCCAAGGATCTTCTGACGGGCGCTTCCAGATTAAATGATTTTGGGGGCCCTCCTCGGGCGGGAAATATCTGTCTGAACTCATGCAGACTGGAAAGATATATTGAACGTTATTCTTCTAATGCCTCGAACTGTTTGGAACGTCAAAAAGGAGGATTGAGATGAAACGCTTGGCCCGATATCTTTTGTTTTGCGCGTGTTCAGCCGCGGTCATTTGGACTTTCGCCGCGAGAACGGACGCAAGCGCGGAAGTCGCCCGTGAAACCTTGACGAATGGACTGAAGGTGGTCGTCGTCAAAAACACCCTGGCGCCGGTCGTAGCCACGGTGATGAATTATCTTGCGGGATCCAATGAAGCACCTCCCGGCTTTCCCGGCATGGCCCATTCCCAGGAGCATATGATGTTTCGCGGGAGTCCGGGACTCTCCCAGGCCCAACTTGCAAACCTCATCGCGGCCATGGGGGGGAACGCCAATGCGGACACCCAAGAATCGATTACGCGGCAGGCGAAATCCTTTCGGACGTCTTGGCAAGTCAAAGAGGAATGCTCTATGCGCTGGTGCCCGAGGGAAAGGCGCTCATGTGCGACTTTCAAAGCAGCATCTTTCCCCGGGCAGGCCTGGGGTTCGCGATGGCCGCCTTTCCGCGGGGAGGCAACGGGGAGTCGCTGGTTTCCGAGATGAAGAAAAGAATCTCCGATTACGTGAAGCAAGGGATTCCCGCGGACCTTGTACAAGCGGCCAAGCTGCAAGAGACGACCGCCGCCGAGTTCAGTAAAAACTCCATCTCGGGTCTGGCCTCCGAATGGTCCGAGGCCCTTGCTCAGAAAGGACTCGACTCGCCCGATGTTGGACTGAAGCGCCTCAAGGCGGTGACCGTCGAGCAGGTCAACCGGGTGGCCAAAAACTATTTGGTCAACGATACGGCGATTATCGGCATTCTGACCCCTGAAGCGTCGGGAAAACCGACCACGTTGAACCGACCGCGAGGAAAAGAGAGTTTTGCGCCGAAACGGGTGGAAGAGGTTTCCCTTCCCGATTGGGCGAAGAAAGCCACGGAGCTTCCCCCAAAGCCCCATTCAAGCATCAACCCTGCGGATATGAAGCTTTCCAACGGCCTGCGTCTGATCGTACAGCGAGAGACCGTCAGTCCGACCGTGGCCTTGTACGGAGAGGTCAAGAATGAGCCCGACCTTGAGGCGCCCAAAGGCCAAGAGGGGGTGTCCGACATCCTGGAGGACCTTTTTCCGTATGGCACGGCTTCCATGGATCCGCCTGGCCTTCCAAAAGGCCCTCGATGAAATCGGAGCCATAGCGTCTGTAGGAACCTCTTTTTCTTTAGAGGTCCTTGAAGAGCACTTCGATCGAGGGGTCGAACTTCTTGCCGACGATCTCCTTCATCCGGCCTTGCCCGAGGCCGCCTTCAAGATCGTGCAACAGGAGACGCTCAGCAAAGTAGAGGGTCAATTGAAGAGCCCGGATCATCTCTTTCGGCGCGCGCTGAAGGCGGACCTTTATCCCAAAGGCGACTTGACTCTCCGTCAGCCCACCCCTGAAACGGTCAAATCGATCACGTTGAAAGAGGTGAGGGATTACCGTCGAAAAATTTTTCGACCTGATCTGACCACAATCGTCGTAATCGGAAACATCAGCCCGGAGCAAGCCAAGTCCCTCATGGAAAAGCGCTTCGGCGGCTGGAAGGCGACCGGACCGAAACCTGAAACAGAGCTGCCGCCCGTGCCCTTGAACCAGCAGGCGGCCACCGCCGTTCCTGATCCTACCCGGGTGCAGGACATGGTAGTTCTGGCGCAGATACTCGGACTTACCCGCTCCAATCCCGCCTACTACACGCTCCAGGTGGGGCATCATGTCCTCTCGGGCGCATTTTACGCCACAAGGCTCTACCGAGATCTTCGCGAGGAAAAGGGGCTGGTATACATGGTGGAGTCGGCTCTCAGCGTCAGCAAGACACGAGGGGCCTTCGAGGTGGTCTACGCCTGCGAACCCGCGAACGTATCTAAAGCGAGGACGATTATCGAAAAAGATCTCAAGGAGATGCAAAAATCTCCTGTTTCAGCAAATGAACTGAGGCAGGCCAAGATCATTCTGATCAGGGACATCCCGCTCTCGGAATCCAGCACGTACCAGATAGCGGGAAAATTGCTGGGTTATTCCATGCTGGATCTGCCGCTGGATGAGCACATGATCGCGGGAAAGCATTACCTGGCTGTCGACGCTGAGCAGGTCAGGGATGCGTTTGCCAAATGGATACGGCCTGACGCGCTGGTGCAGGTCACCTTGGGGCCGTCGCCCCATTGAGGTAGAGTGGCTATTATTGCAAGGCCTCGCCTTTTGGGATCGCGGAAGGCAACGCAGACCGCGGAAAATGCGTAAGGAGGGAAGGGTAAAAAATGGTCCAAACGATTATTGTCCTGGTGGTGATTGGTCTTGTGGTGCTTTTTATCATCGCTATCTACAACAAGCTTATTCGGCTGCGCAATATGGTTGAAGAGGGGTGGAGCGGCATCGATGTCCAGCTTAAGCGACGCGCCAACCTGGTCCCCAACCTGCTGGAAACGGTCAAGGGGTACATGGTTCACGAGCGTGAACTGTTGGCCAGGGTAACGGAATAACTCTCTTTTCACTGCCGTTTTTTGCGGGCGGAGCGGTCGGCCTCTGGCTGTTCACCTCGGCGGCATCGCCCGTGGCCGCGGGTTTGCTCTTGCTCCTGGGGTTTATTAATGCCGTCTTTTTTCACCTGTTAAAAGCTCCAACACTCATGGGACGAAAGCTCATGGACAAAATGGAGGGCTTTAAGCAGTACCTCTCCGTGGCGGAAAAGGACCGGCTGAACCTTTTTAAGAATCGTCGAACAGAGATGCGCGACCCGTCAACAAATTAATTCAAGAAGAAAACGTTCACGCTGCTCACCCGCTCGCAGCTAAAAACGTGAGCAGCCGGGTATTGAGATGACTCCAGCAATTAGAAAAGCCAAACAGGCCAAAGTCGATTTTCGCATCCACGAATACGAACATGACCCTGCATCCGAGGCCTATGGAGAGGAAGCCGTTATGAAAATGCGCGTGGATGCCGGCAGGGTTTTTAAGACCCTAATCGTTTCCCAAGATGGCAAAGATCTGTTTGTCGCGGTTTTGCCCGTATCCCATCAACTGGATCTGAAACTCTTCGCCAAGGCTATTGGAGAAAAGAAGGTGGTTATGGCGGATAGGAAGGTTGTTGAGAAAACAACCGGGTATGTGCTCGGTGGGGTAAGCCCTATTGGTCAAAAGAAGCGACTGAACACGATCATTGATGAGTCCGCAACGGATTTTGAGACCATATTTGTGAGCGCGGGTCGCAGGGGGCTGCAAATTGAGCTCGCACCGGATGATTTGTGCTTATTAACAGGGGGCAGCATTGCGTCGATTCGCAAAATCTGACCCGTTATCCAGCAGAATTGGATAAATTGACTATCCTTGAAGGGGAAATGTTGGCTCGATTGCGAGGAATGTTTGTTCGTCGCGCGGTGGGCATTGGCTCTAAATAACCTTTGGTGAAC
>JBBSAR010000091.1:0-11577 GCA_038252125.1 Desulfatiglandales bacterium | reverse complement strand
GACGAGCCGCCTTGGGGTATGGCGCCGGCCCGTCCTTCTACCACAATCAAAGTGGAAAAGAACATATGCGCCTGTGCTACAGTTATGTGCCGGATGCACAAATCGAGGAAGGTATTCGAAGGCTTGCGGGTCTTGTGTGCCGGGTTCTGGTGGACGCAAAATAGATTTTATTCGTTTGAAACAAAATGACGCAGGGGGCGATATGAGTTCGAAGGAAGGGACATTTACAAGGGTGGAGAAAACCGCGGAGAGGATGTACGGGCCTCGAAAGCTTCTGGTGTGCGGTTATCCCGCGAAGGAGCAGGACGGTCTTTTATCGTGCCTGGAGAAAACGGCTCTGAGCGATCTGCCGGTGGTATTTACTGGGGAAAAAGAGGGGGAGCAGTGCATCAGCGACATCCTGGCTTGGGATGACGGGCATGGCGCGGGGGAAGATTCCTGCCTCGGCAGGGCCGTGATTATGTCGGGATTCACCCAGGAAGAGTTGCATCGCCTCATAAAAGGTTACAGGGAAAGCGGAATGCCGAGCCAGTTATGGGCCACGGTCACTCCGGTTTCCATTGAATGGCGGTTGGTGGATCTCTTAAAGGAACTGGCGAAGGAAGCCGAAGCCATGAGAAGGAGAACCTCTTCGAAGGGGGCCTGCTGAGTGAAATCCGATTCCAAAAGCTGCTCCGTATTTCTGCCTTTCTTTAATCGGAACAAAGCTGATGCCAGATTATTGAGCGGCTTTAACTCTTCCTCTTTACATGTAAGGTGTTACCTATTATTGTAAAAAATTCAAATAAGTTCTGAGAGGAAAGGGTTTCCGTCGGCATTATGCCGTTTCAAAGCAAGGGAACCGGGAGGAACATGAAGGCGCGAATTTTCGCCGCGGTGATAATCGCTTCGATTCTATTTCTGCCTGTGCAGGAAGATTCCGGATACGGCATGGAAAGCCCTCCGTACCGGACGGAAACCGCTTTTTCCCGCGGCCTTTCTCCTTCCAGCGAGTACGCCGCCGAGATCCTTTCCTTTCTTTTGCGGATTGTTCTGGGCCAGGAGGGAAATCCGCGATTCAGGAAGGAGTGGGCTACCCGGGGGGTTGATGAAAAGCTGGATTATGGGCGGATCTCAGCAATCATGACCGATCATGATGCCAGTCAGTTGGACCTGATTGTGCTGGATCCGGGCCTTCACTTTCTCACGAAGGTGCTTTACCGGTACGACAACCGCCTGAGCGAGTATAAGGGCCGGTTTGATTTTGCCGGCGTCTACCCTGCAACCGAGGTCGTGGCTTTACGCTTGTTGTTGTTAAAAAAAATCAACGAGGGGGAGAAGATTAATCTGGAGGAACTTATCCGTATGGAGGATCTTCTCCTGGACCCCGGGACGGAAATATCGGATCGGGATTTGAAAGCGGTGAACCTGAGTGCCGAAGAGATGCGGTTTTTAAGGGATATCCTGGAGGGAGAACCGCGTCTGTTCGAATACCTCAAATCGCCTTTTCTTGTGAGGGGTTTGGTGAAGGCCGGCGCGGTAAAGATGAATTGCTTTTCGCGGGAGATGATTGAATCAGCCAACTACAAAGGTTGCCGCTGTTCTTACTCCACAGGGTCGAAAAGGAGTGATGCCGTGAAAATTGCGGTGCTGCCATCGATTATCGGTGAGTTCGATTTTGAGCGGAATCTGCCCGGGCTTTCGGTATTCGGCTTCAAGCCCACGGAAGATCTTGAAAAAATTATCGAGAAACTGGAATCGGACATTTTGCGCCGAACGAAGCAGTTGCTGGAAAATGGGGATTGCGCGGAACTTTCCTTGAAAGGAAAAGAGAAGAAATATAAGGATACGGACTGGAAAGACATGCTTCAGGATAAACTGGCCTTCTATGTGGAAGAAAAGCGCCCCCTGGTGATCACGCCGCAAAACGCCGCCGAGGTCGTGGCCGATGTGTGTCCGGAGGCGGACTTTACCGTTATCCTGTTGGACAAAAATGTGTACCTGACGATCAATTTGAACGAAAAGAAGGATATGTACCCGGCCGTTCCCCGGGTCTACCTGGATATCATGGATATTCAGTATTCTCAGGCGGAAGATCAGATAGAAGAGATCAGCGGATTTATCTGTTCCAGACTCAAGGCCGGCTTTCATAATGGAGAATGACCACATGAAAAAGGGTGTTTCAAATGAAGTCTGGGTAATGGGAGATTTGAGAAACGAGAAGTTCTTTGATTTGAGTCTCAGGACCCTTGCCAAAGCACGGAATCTGGCCGGTTCGCTTGCTGGAAAGACATGCGTGGTGTTCTTTGATGTTTCAGAAGAAACACCGAAAAACACAACGGGGGTGGTTCCTGTTGCGGTTGAATCGGCCATTAAAGAATGTCTGACCCATGGGGCGGACAAGGTTTATTTGATTGAACAGAAAAATCCGGCCTTGTACAGGGCTGATATTTGCGCTTTTGCCCTCGCGGAGGCTGTAAAGGAACGACGTCCCTCGCTCATTCTTTTCGCCCTCACGGACTACGGTCGTGAAATGGCTGCCATATCCGCCCGTTTATGCGACGCGGGATTGATTTCAGACTGCCGGAATCTGCGCGTGGAGGATGGACGGATTATCGGCGTCTGTCCTGCATGGGGTGGAGAAATCATGGCTGAAATCACATTTTCCAATATCCTGCAACCGGGATTTGCGACGATGCAGGCCAATCATTTTTCTGCCGTTGAAGCAAAGGGAGATCCCGGGGCCGTTGTCCGTATAGGGATTGAAGGAGGGATCGAAGGTTCGGATAAGATGAGCAAACCGCAACTCCTTTCCCTATCGCCCGAACCGGTGGGCGAGAAAAAACTGGAAGAGGCAAAGGTGGTTGTTGTAGGCGGGGCCGGCCTGGGAGATATGGAAGGTTTCGGGCTTGTCAGGGAGTTTGCCGCTGCCGTCGGGGGGGAAGTAGGGGCGACCAGGCCGCCTGTTCTCGAACACTGGGTGGAGGAAGACCGGCTGATCGGGCAGACGGGAAAGACGGTGAGACCCGATCTTCTCTTTTCCATCGGAACCTCGGGCGCTGTTCAGTATACGGCGGGGATTGCGGATGCGAAAACCATTGTGGCTGTAAATCGTGATCCCCATGCGTCCATATTCCAGGTGGCCGACCTGGGGATTGTAGCCGATGCCAGGACATTTCTTCCCCTGCTCACGGCGCGGGTCAAGCAACGCGTGATGCGAAAGCTGGCGGATGTTCTGTCCGAAGACAGGGCCGCGGAATCCGGAAAAGGCCGTTTCGGGGAAAACATCAGGACCTTGCGGGAAGCTCATAACTGGTCGGTGGAGGCCCTTGCAAAGGCCACGGGGCAAACCCCCGAATTTGTAAAGCAGGTGGAAGCAGATGAGATTTCTCCTCCGGTGAGTTTTCTTGTGAGCCTCGCGGGGGCGTTGAGCATTGATCCCGGAACATTCCTTCATAAAGAGGAAAAGGCCGTTATCAGAGATCAGCGCGCAAAAGCCTTTTACAAACGGACCAAAAACTACTCATACGAGACCCTTACCCCCGGGGCCGAAAACAGCCATCTGCGCGCCTTCATGGTTACCATTGAATCCCAGCACGCCCACAAACCTGTAGAATACAAGCATGAAGGGGAGGAGTTTATTTTTGTGATGGAAGGCGATCTGGAGTTTAGCCTCGGAGGGAAGGTGCATGTGCTGAAACAAGGGGAATGCATCCATTTCAATTCGGATATCCCTCACAAACTCAAGAGTCTGTCCAATGATCCCACGAGATGTCTCGTGATGCTTTACACGATATAGGAAATGTTCAGGAGAATCTGAAATGCGATTTGTCGTCATAGGGGGAGATGCAGCTGGAATGAGCGCCGCAAGCCGCGCAAAGAGAAATCAACCCGATCTTGAGGTGATCGTGCTGGAGCAGACCGAAGATGTTTCCTACAGTGCCTGTGGGATGCCTTATAACATTGCGGATCCGGACAGGGATATGGAAGATCTTGTGGTCCGTACCGCCGTGGCTTTCAGGGAAAAACAGCGGATCGATCTGAGAACGGGGCACCGGGTTCAGGCGATTGATCCCGCGAAACGGGAGGTGTCGGGGGTGAATACCCAAGAGGAGACTTTCTGCATCTCCTACGATAAGCTCCTCATTGCGACCGGCGCTTCCGCTCTGACCCCTGATCTGCCCGGGTTTGATCTTCCCGGCGTGTTTGTTTTAAAAAACCTGGAGCATGGCAGGAGGATCAAGCGCTTCATCGAGACGGCTTCGGTTCAAAAAGCGGTGATCATCGGAATGGGATATATCGCCATGGAGATGTGCGAGAGCCTCAGGGCCAGGGGAATAGATGTGGCGATGGTAAAGCCGGGGCCGGACCTGCTGCCATGGATGAGCCGAGAAATGTCGTCGGTCGTCGGGTCGGAAATCGAACGGCAGGCCGTGGACCTGAACCCGGGCAGAAAAATAGAGGGGATTGAAAGAAAAAAAGACAATCTGATTGTCCGGTGCGAGGGTCTGGATCTGGAGGGCAGCATGGTCCTTGTGGCCACCGGGGTCAGGCCCAACAGCGATATTGCCGGGCGTGCCGGTCTCGCTCTGGGGCCATGGTCGGCGATTTCCGTGGGAAGAGATATGAAGACCTCCGATGAAAATATCTATTCCGCCGGGGATTGCGCCGACGCCTTTCATGTGGTTACCGGGAAGAAGACCTGGATACCCCTGGCCCTCAGGGCCAACCGGGGAGGGTGGGCGGTGGCCGACAACGTTACCGGAAAAATGGTTGAACTGGAAGGGATCGCTGGTACGGCCGTATTTCAGGTCTTTGATCTTCAGGCGGCTCGGACCGGACTTTCCGTGAAAGAATCGGAGAGCAATGGGTTCGATCCGGTGGAAATGGTTATAAAGAGTTCCTCAAGGGCCCATGCCCATCCCGGTTCCAGCACCCTGTATGTTCAGATGGTAGGCGACCGGATTTCCGGCAGGGTCCTTGGCGCCCAAATGGTCGGCAAGGAGAGCGCGGCGCACAGAATCAATGCCCTTGCCGTTGCTCTTCACCAGCACATGACCGTCGAGGCCTTCAGCCGGTGCGACCTGGCCTACGCGCCCCCGTTCGGGCCGGTATGGGATCCCATGCTCACCTGCGCCAATCAGCTTCTAAAGAAACTGTGAAGCAAAACGGGTTCGATTCATTTGTCGCTAAAACGATTCATAGTCCTGTCCATCATCATCCTGTGCCTGTTTGTGGGGCTTTTCGCCGCATGGTTCGGCCACGTTCTTTTGACTCCCAAAACGGAAATAGCGGAAGATAAGCTCTTTATCGTGAGAGAGGGGGCTACCCTGAAGGAGGTGGCGGCAAGTCTCGAAGAAGCGGGTATGGTCAAAGCCCGCTTCCCCGTGATCGCATGGGGGAAACTGCATGGCTATGATAGAAAGATAAAGGCCGGAGACTACAGCCTGAATGGGACTATGACGCCCATCGAGATTCTGGAAAGACTGACAAATGGGAACATCCTTAACTATTCCGTGACGATCCCCGAAGGTTTCACTGCGCGGCAGATTGCCGATCTCCTTCATGAAAAAGGCCTGTGCGATAAAGCGGCGTTTCTGTCTTCGGTTCATGATGCGTCCGTGGGCCAAGAAGCCGGGCTGACGGTTGCGGATCTTGAAGGATATCTGTATCCTGACACCTACAAATTCGCCCGAGGGATTTCACCTGTTTCCATCGCCCGAATGATGGTCATGCGATTCAGGGAAAAGATGGAACCTCTCAGAGAGAAAGTGGAAGCATCCGGGATGACCATGAACGAAATAATTACGCTGGCATCCATTGTTGAAAAGGAGACCGGAAGTGCGGAAGAGCGGCCGGTTATTGCGAGCGTTCTTTTAAACCGTTTGAAAAAAGGGATGCGGCTTGAAAGCGACCCTACGGTCATCTATGGAATAGTAGATTTTAACGGAAATCTCACGAGAGAGGATTTGAACCGGCCCGGACCCTATAATACCTATACGGAAAGAGGGCTTCCGCCGGGTCCCATCACCAACCCGGGGATCGATTCCATTCGAGCGGCTCTTTATCCATCCAATACCGATTTTCTCTTTTTCGTGTCCAAGAATGACGGTACGCATTTTTTCTCAAAAACCCTGAGTGAACACAACCGGGCAGTCCGAACCTATCAGAAACGATCCGGGAAAAGGTCGGGTTGAAGACATGGAACAGGAGGCTGAAAGAGGTGGAAAACAAGGTTTTTTTTACGACAAAGGAAGTCTCGCGGTTCTTGAAGATTAACGACAAAATGGTATACACGCTCGTAGCGGAAAAGGGGCTGCCGGCCACGAAGGCGACCGGAAAATGGCTCTTCCCGAAACACCTTGTGGAACAGTGGCTGGAAAACCGTACGGTGAACTATCCAAAGATGAATGATTCTCTTCCTCCCCGCCATGATCTTCTCATTATCTGCGGAAGCAATGATATCCTTCTGGACAGGGCCATGTCCCTGTTCAATCAGAGCTTTGAAGACCACATAGCCGTTTTCGGGAATCTCGGAAGTCTCGGGGGCATTCGCGCCCTCAGGAAAGGAAATTGCCACATCGCCTCCAGTCATCTCCTGCAGGATAACGGGGAGGAGTACAACTTCGGATTTGCGGAAAATGAAATGGGGCAAATGCCGGGAATGATCAATTTTTGCAAGAGAGAACAGGGCCTTCTTGTGGCGAAAGGAAACCCGCGAAAAATTCGGAATGTGGCTGATCTGGCCACACCGGGGTTGAGAATGGTCAACCGGCCGCTTGGCACGGGGACCCGATTGTTGTTTGACAGTGAAATGCAGAAGGCTGGGCTGGAAGGTTCGCGGATCAAGGGGTATGACAGGGAGATGTCCCGCCATCTCGATGTGGGGCTGGAGGTGTTGGCCGGCCGGGCCGATGCCGGTCCGGGAATCCGGGCTGTCGCGGGGCTTCTTGATCTGGATTTTTTGCACCTTCGCTGGGAGCGGTTCGATTTTCTTATACAAAAAGCCCGATTTTTTGAAAAGGGCGTGCAACTCTTTTTGAATTTCCTTTCCGATCAGACTTTCCGGGCCATGGCCAGGGATCTGGAGGGATATGATCTGGAACTTTGCGCAAAAATGGTTTTCCCCATGGAAACGGCGACATGAGTGAGCCATCCCGGGAAGGCAGTTATCCGCCGTCTTTCGCGTCCTGGCTGGTATGGGGACTTGGCGCTGCTTTCTATTGTACCGGATTTTACCAAAGGGTTGCGCCCGCCGTTATTACGGACTACCTGATGGCTGATTTCAGTCTGGATGCCGCTCAACTGGGTAGTTTTTCCGCCTTCTATTTCTACAGCTACGTCCTGATGCAGATCCCCACGGGGATTTTAGCGGATCGATGGGGCCCGAGGAAGCTGCTTGCCGCTGGTGCTTTTGTTGCGGCCGCGGGGACCTTTTTCTTTGCTTTGGGGCAATCCATTTTTCTGGCGAATCTGGGCCGGCTGCTGATCGGCGGTTCCGTGGGGGTGGCTTTCGTTTCGCTGTTGAAGCTTGCAACGCACTGGTTTCCTCCCCAGAGGTTTGCCATGACCAGCGGGCTGGCGCTCTTTTTCGGGCTCGTGGGGGCGGTTACGGCAGGAGCCCCGCTACGGTTCCTGGTGGATCAATTCGGATGGCGATCGGTCATGTTTGTTTCCGCTGTTCTCACTTCGGCGCTTACCATTGCCATCTGGGTGTACATCAGGGATGATCCCGGCGAAAAAGGGTACAAATCCTTTGTTTCGAAGTCCGGTTCGGATAATCGTTCCGCGGCCCAGATATTTTCCGGTCTGCTTAACGTATTGCGTTACAAAAATACCTGGGTGATCTCACTGACTCCCTCCGGAATCGCGGGCCCTCTTCTGGCCTTTTCGGGTTTATGGGGGGTCTCCTATTTGATATCCCGATACGGTCTTACACATGCCGAGAGCGCTGGAATCACGTCTCTTCTTCTGGTGACATGGGGCTTGGGAGGTCCCGTGCTGGGGGGGCTGTCCGACAGGCTGCACAGGAGAAAAGCCCTGTATCTTGCAGGATCTATCGTAACATCGTTGGGATGGATCATCGTCATCTATCTTCCGAATCTGCCCCTTTGGGCCTTTATCACCATCCTGGGCATTGTGGGATTTGCTTCGGGGTCCATGATTATCGGCTTCGCCTTTGCGAAAGAGTCCGTGCCCCCATCTCTCGCGGGAACGGTTTCAGGGGTTTGCAACATGGGTGTGATGTTAGGCCCCATGATTTTGCAGCCCCTGATTGGATGGATGTTGGACAAAAACTGGACCGGATTAACGGAAAACGGGATCAGGATTTATGAAAAGGGCGCCTATGACTGGGCGTTCGCACTGATGGTTGTCTGGTCCGTACTTGGAACGCTGCTTATGTTTTTCAGTACCGATACCCATTGCAGGCAGATGGTTCAGGAGGCACCGGCCCAACCCGAGTTGAGGGAAAGAAACAGTAGAACCAAGTTTGAAAAGGATAGAAACGGGTATGGGAATAGTTAAACATGGCCTCCTATAAGGGCCATAGCGCGGGGGGAATAGCTGCCGCGGCTGTTTTTCTGGGAGGTTTCCACCATTTCTTTTCGTTTCAACCGGATTGGGTGGATATCCTGGTTTTTTTGGTGACAGGCCTTCTGGGCGCCCTGTTTCCGGACGTGGATACCAACAGCCGTGGCCAGGACATCTTTTATTCCCTCTTTTTTCTCCTGGATTTCAGCTTTATCGCCCTGAGAAAATTCGAGTATGCGGCACTTCTGGGCCTGCTGGTGATTCTGCCCGTTCTGGGCAGGCACCGCGGCTGGACGCATACCTGGTGGGCGATGCTGATTGTCCCGTTTCCCATCATCCTGCTGCCGGTGGCCTTTTTCAATGCCGATCCCGTAGCATTGATCCCCTATTATCTTTGCGCTGTTTCCGGATATCTTTCCCACCTGATTCTGGACTGGAAATTCAGGTAGCGCCTGAAAGAAGACCCTTCGGAAAATGCCCCCTTTTCAAAGGAGACCAAACCCACAGTCAGGGTGGAAACTATTTTATCAAGAGATATTTCATATATCAAAGCCGACAATACCCAAATGCAGCTGGTCTTGTCCGCTATATTGGCCAATTCAAATGAAGCGATGGAAGGAGAGGGTCTCATCAGAATAACTGCTGCAGACAAAGATATCGAGGAGGTTTTTGCAAACCAGCACCCCGGCCCGATCTCAAAGTAGTTGTGTGCAGCGGGTATTCCATAGATGGTCCCGCGCGGAAGATCCTCGATGCAGGTGCACAAGATTTTATCCAAAAACCTTTCACTCTTGCGGCCTTATCGAAAAAACTTAAGAAGGTCTTGGGGGCAGAGTCATGAGATTCAACCATCTTCTATTCCCGCGTCATGGCGACGCCGCATTTGGGACACTTCTGGTCATAACAGGGGGTCCCTAATTGATGCGCCACCGTAGCACCGCAACTGGGACAAACGCAGTTCCCTCCCGGCCCGGCCCCGACGCCGCCACGGCCTTGACCTCTGCCCTGTCCGCCTCGACCTCCGCCCTGTCCGCGACCTGTTCCAGCGCCACTGCCACCCGGTCCTGTTCCATCTCTTCTCGGCATTGTCAGTCCCTCCTCATTTATTCGGGTTTAACATCAAAAAATCTTCATGGATCAATTTTCAAAACTTTTTGCCAGTTCCTCCCATATCACCTTAACGGCCCTGGAACCTTCCCCCTGTTCGTCAAATTCAACAATGGTCTTTCCCTCAACCATGGCATGGGTAAAGGCAGGATCAAAAGGAACGCGGCCCATGACCCTTATATTCTTTTCTTTCGCAAAGGCCTCAATGGCCTGTCCCATCCCGGGATTGAGATCGAATTTGTTAACGCAAAGCATTGCCGGCACCTTGAAAAATGCCGCCAGCTCCGACACCCTTTCCATATCATGCTTGCCGGAAACCGTGGGCTCGGCCACGATCAAGACGGCCGAAGCCCCTCCAAGAGAAGCGATTACCGGACATCCCACACCGGGAGGGCCATCCGTGAGCAGTAAATCCAGTTTCTTTTCTTGGGCCAGTTTCATCCCTTCGCGGCGAATCAGAGCCACCAACTTTCCTGAATTTTCCTCGGCAATACCCAGCCTGGCATGGGCCATGGGGCCGAAACGCGTATCGGAAATATACCACTCGCCGCAGGTGTTGATCGGGAACTCTATGGCCTTTTCTGGACAGAAATAATAACAGACGCCGCAACCCTCGCATTCGATTTCGTCCACCACAAAATCCTCGCTGATGGCATCCCATCGGCACAGGTCCCGGCACTGGCCGCACTGGGTGCATTTATCCGGATCAATTTTCGCCGTGTGGCCGGATTCAAAATCATGGCGTTCCTTTATCGTGGGGGCCATGATCAGGTGAAGATCCGCCGCATCCACATCCGCATCGCAGAGCACCTTGCTTTTGGCAAGGGAAGCAAACGCCGAAATAATACTGGTCTTTCCCGTTCCTCCCTTGCCGCTTATGACGACTATTTCTTTCATAAAACGCTCCTTTTTGACCCTGCCATTTCGTCAATATCCTGGTACAGTTTGACAAATTTTTCTTTCCATTCAGGCAACACATCAACGACCATATCGCCCCGAGAGTAGGCTTCGGCAATTCGTCTGTCAAAGGGGATTTCCATCAAAACGGGTATATTTTCCTCTTTGGCGTAGGCCTTGACACGGTCATCGCCTATATCCGATCGGTTAATGACCAGTCCGCAGGGAATGCCGAGGATTCGGACGGCCCCTATGGCCAATTTCAAATCATGGAGACCGAAGGGCGTGGGTTCGGTCACCAGCAGCACAAAATCCGCACCTTTCATGGATGCAATCACAGGACACGAAGTCCCTGGAGGGGCATCGATGATGGTCACCATGTCCGGGCGCGTGTATTGCCGCACGCTCTTAATCAGCGGCGGCGACATGGCCTCGCCTACTCTCAGTTTTCCATGAACAAATTCCAAACCATTGCGATGTCCCCTTTCGACCCGACCCAACTCCCGGGTCGTCTCGGTAATGGCCTTTTCGGGACAGACCTCCATGCATCCGCCGCAGCTATGGCACATCTCCACAAAGGGCAGCACGGTCTCTCCAATCACAATGATGGCCCTGAACTGACAGATTTCTCCACATTTCCCGCAAAGGCTGCATTTTTCCATATCCACCTCTGGCACAGGGGTGGTAATGGTCAGGATCTCCTCAATATGGGGTTTCAGAAAGAGATGGGCATTCGGTTCTTCCACGTCGCAATCCAGAAGCTGAACTTGGGAATCAAGAGAAACGGCCAGATTGGTGGCCACCGTGGTCTTTCCCGTTCCTCCCTTGCCGCTTGCTATGCTGATAATCATTATGTTCTCCCATAGCTGTCAGCGAATCGCTAACAGCTAATTGCTTTTGTTCTGCTCAATCATATCATCTTTAATGATCACAACGATTCGCACCCGAAACCAGGGTATTGGAGAGATACTGGTTTGCCAGCGACTCCGGAGAATCCATGGGCGCTCCCATGACTACCTCAATGCCATTGCCGCGCAAAAGCTGCTGAGCGTTTTCACCCAT
>JBBSAR010000090.1:0-11624 GCA_038252125.1 Desulfatiglandales bacterium | reverse complement strand
GGGCCGCACCTTGTATTCTACAATTCCCTTTACATCAAACAGACCCTCTTCCTGGATCTGATCCATCGTATAAAGGAGTCTTTCTTCCCTCTCAGGATGGGTCGGACTGATGGCCCAGTCAAAGGCCGGAAAAAAAACAAGGCCTGTACGTCGGCCGGCTTTAAGCATCATTCCTGGCCCTCCTCCACTCATCAACCAGACCCGGTGTCAGGCACATCTTCAGTCGAATATTGCAACCCGCCCTGGCGTAGCCCCGAATCATGTTGAAAACCTGTTTTTCGGTTATGGTTATATCCAGTACTTCCCGCAGCGCTCCGATGGTGGTGGCCCTTTCCTCAAGGGTTTTCCGGCCTAACAAAATGGCCTCTTCCAATCCAAAACCGGCGCCGATTCTTTGCTTGATATTGGCTTCCGGGATGACCACAAAGCCCCTGGATGTATCGGCCTGGAGGGTTAGCGCGCACGTGACCCGCGCAACCGCTGCGCCCACGGCATTGGCGACTTCAAAGTGATCCGGGACCCGGCATGGTATGCCGAGTGCAACTTCCAGATAGTTCGCCAGATGAGGCGCCGGTCCCCCCATGATAAGTGCACAGGTAGGTTTTATTTCCTGATCGTGCAACACCTCATGAATCGTATATACAGGTTGGGAATTTATTTCATGCAAAAAGGCTTCGGCGGAATCGGAGATCGATTTTGCCATAAGCTTCAGAATTTTTCTCGCCGCGCCGACCGCATCCAGACCCAGGACCTGCCCCAATTCCTTCATCTGATTTACAGCGGCGTTTCGATTGCCGATCTTCATCAGACCCAGAGTAATCATGGCATCGGTCGGTGTGGGCGCCGAACCTCCCAAGGCGACCGGACATCCTTTTCGAAAGGGCCCGATTCTAATGGTTTTTCGTTTGTCGATCCTGATTTCGCTATCTCCTCCGATCCCCACGGAATGGGTCAGTAGGGATCGGATAAGGGTCTGGAAAGGACCGAGCCTTATGCCGGATGGGCTGAAAAGGGGTAGTCCGTCAAGAACCACCGACATGTCCGTGGTGGTTCCGCCCACGTCAAGTACGAGCGTGGTTCCCGTGCGGCAGCCGTCCAGCGCCAGGGCGCCCATCACCCCTGCCGCGGGGCCGGATTGGGCCATGGATGCGGGAGATGAATCGCTCTCTTCCAGAACAACCGTCCCTCCGTCAGGTTTCAGGAGATATCTGGGTGCGAAGAGGGATTTCTCTTTCAGTATCTGCGTGAGGGCATCCGTGAAATGTTTGTGGACGTTATACAGTGCGGCATTGAGATAGGTAGTTGTGATTCTTCTTGGAAAGTTCAGCGTTCCGGACACTTTGTGCCCCTGGGCGACATGAGCGAACAGGTCTTTAAGCCAGCCGGCCGCCAGAAGTTCGTGGTCCGGGTTGCGAACCGAGAACTTGCCGACGACTCCCACCAGCTTGATCCCTTGCCCCCGGATGAGGGAAGCGGCGTTCATGACCGATTCCTTTCGAAGGGGCAACACTTCAAAACCCTGGTGGTCCAGGCATCCCTCCACCACATGGAAAGATGGCCCGACCGCATGCCATTGGGGATCTATTCCGGGACCCGCGGAAACGATCATTCCGGTATCTTCAAGATCATCCTGTACAATGGCATTGGTCGCCAGTGTAGTGGAGAAGGCCATACGCTCTATTTTAGAAGGATCTACAATGTCCAGAACTTTATCGAGCGCTCCCCGCACTGTCTCCAGGAGGTCCTGACTTGTCGGGGTTTTATTTGCAACAACAACCTGTCCCTTTTCGATAAGCACCGTATCGGTCTGGGTGCCCCCCACATCAAGTCCTAAAATCATGGCATCACCCTTATTTTCCGGGAAAAAGAAGGCCTTATGACTCTATTTTTTTATCCGATTTTCGAATAGGATGCGAAAGAATGCGCGGCCAAAAAAACCACTTTCAACAAAACATCGTAACCGAAAACAAGGTAAAGATCAATCTATATGAAATACTTGTTCAATGGCATCCTATTCAAATTCTCCGGCAACCACATGCGGATCTGGAATCCATTCCATCACAAGGTCCTTTTTGCTGCCGAATCTTAATGCCGGTCGGCCAGATCGCGGTTCATTTTTCCCTGTTCATACCCTTCAAGGTCGAGGGCGATATGCTCGAAACCTATCTTCCTGAAGGTCGTGATCAAATCGTTCCTCAGGGGATCCTGCTCAATTTCTTTTATGCGATGGGGCGCCACCTCTATTCTGGCCACGCTCCCATGGTGTCTGACCCTCACCTCCTCAAATCCCGCATCCCGCAGAAAAGTTTCGGCGCGATCCACCATATCAAGGGATAAAGCCGTGATCGGTGTTCCGTAAGGAATTCTGCTGGCCAGGCACGCCATGGCGGGTTTGCTCCATTGGACAAGCCCCATCTCTTTTGCTAAAAAACGGATCTCGCTTTTCACGAGTCCGGCCTCCATGAGAGGCGCAATCATCCCGGCCTCCTTTGCGGCTTTAAATCCAGGACGGAAGTCACCGAGATCGTCCATGTTTGCACCGTGGGCCACCCGGCTCATGCCCCGTTCGCCGGCAATGGAAAGCAGTTTTTTGGAGAGTGCTCTCTTGCAGTGGTAGCACCTGTCACTGCTGTTGATGAGAAACTCTTCCAGCCCCATTTCTTCCGAAGAAAATACAACATGGTCCACGCCGATGTTCCGGGCAAATTGAACCGCCTCTTCCAATTCGCGATGGGGGTGTATGGGGGAATCGGCTGTTGCCGCCACAACCTTTTTTCCCAGCACCTGTTGTGCTTCAGCGAGCAGATAGGCGCTGTCGATACCTCCCGAAAAGGCTACAAGGAGAGAATCCAATCCACCCAGAAAATCCCTCAGCCGCTTTTTCTTTGCCGCGGTTCCCTGTTGGTTCATTTCCGCTCCTTACATTGTTTTGAAGTGTCCGGCTGGTATTCCATGTAAAACCTGTAAAATGCGGCCAGTACAAGGGCATGGGTGATCTCTCCATTACGGATTGCCGCGGGTATTTCTGAAAGCGGCTTTAAAACCACCTCAATATCCTCTTTTTCGTCCTGGGACTGCTCCCTCGTCAGACGGACATCCCGGGCAATAAAGGAGTAGCATCGATTATTCTGTATGGCGGGATTGGGCTGGACATTGCCGATCGGGATGACCTCTCGAGACGTATATCCTGTTTCTTCAACCAGTTCCCGCATAGCGGCGGTTTCAGGGGTATCGCCTTCCTCCACCAGACCTCCCGGAATTTCCAGGGTTAATTCGCCGGCGCCGTGGCGGTATTGCCTGACCATGACCACCTTGCCGTCGCTGGTAAGGGGGATGATATTCACCCAGGAAGTGGATTCCAGGATGAAAAAGCTGTGTTCTTTTCCGGTTCGCGGGGAAACGGCCCGGTCGGTTCTGAGACTGAAAACACGGTACGATCCGTCTTTTTGGCTGGAGACAACCTTCCATGATTCGGGGGACATCGAATATTCACCTCATTGTATAGGCAAGGGCTAAGACCTATAACTTTTCAAAAAATGCATCAATATCGTCTAAATCCCGGGAAATGGGCATGGGCGGGAGGCTTTTCAGAAAAATCTTTCCGTATCGGGTGTTGCGAATCCTGATATCCAGGATCGACAGGATCCCTCTATCCGAGCTCTTCCTTATGAGCCGTCCGAGACCCTGCTTCAGGGAGATGATGGCCGAGGGAACCTGGTATTCAAAAAACGGATTCCCACCCCTGTTGCGAATGGCGTCTATCTTTGCGCCGACGAGCGGTTCCCCCGGAGAATCGAAGGGAAGTTTGTCGATGATCAGGCAGCTCAGTGTTTCGCCCGGTACATCCACGCCCTGCCAGAAGGAGCCGGTGGCCATAAGCACCGAGCTGACGTCCCGTTTGAATGCCTCCAGAAGAACCGATCTGGGGGCGTCTCCCTGTTTGTAAAGGGTGTAGGGGATCTGATTTTTCAATATCTGATGCGCGATATTGAGATTGTAATGGCTCGTAAAAAGGACAAGGGCTCTTCCCTTGGTTTTCTCAAGAATCGCCTGGATTTGCTCCGCAACCGCCCGGCTGAAATCCGGATCGGCCGGAAGGGGCATCTTTTCCGGGATATACATCAGTGTCTGGGTGGCGAAGTCGAAATCTGAGAGATATATGCCCTGTATAAATTTTTCAGGAAGACCCAAACGGGAATGGATATAGGTGAAAGAGCCTCCGGTGGAAAGGGTGGCGGAGGTAAAGATGACTGTTTCCAGTTTTTCATAAAGCCTTTGGTTCAGCGACTGGGAGATATCCAGAGGAGACGTATAAAGGATGAGGCTTTTGTTCCTCCTTTCATACCAGTTCAACCAGGTTTCTTCCTTTTTCCCTGAAATTTCCTCCAGTCCCTGATTCAATTCCTTTGCTCTTGTCAGCAGGGCCCGGATCTTATCGTTCTCAAAGGCCTTGAGGTCGGGATTCGCCCGGATGGCGCTCAGTGCGTTTCGTATATTCCGTACAGGGCCTGCATCCATCTTTATAAAATCGTCGTCTTCCAATCGTCCTTTGTCTTTCTTATCCAGGAAGAGGCCCTTCAGGATTTCCGTTTCCGCCCGTATGGTTTTCAGGTGTCCTGTGGCTGGTCTCTTGATGCCCTCTTTCTTGTTTTTTATCTCCCTTTCGAACTCTCCAGCAAAGTCCGAGATTTGACGAGTGCTGATGCTTTCGCCAAAATAGGACGCGGCGATTTCCTCCACGGTATGGGCTTCGTCGAACACAGCCACCTGAAAACGGGGAATGATTTCTCCGAAACCGCCTTCTTTCACCTTCATGTCCGCAAAAAAGAGGTGATGGTTCACGATGATAATCCTGGCTCCGGCGGCTCTGCTCCTGAGTTTCCCTAAAAAACAGTCGTTAAGAAAGGTGCATTCCGATCCAAGGCATTGATCGGAAGTGGAGGAAATGGAATCCCACAAAAGATCGTCATCTTTCAGCCATTCCACTTCGCTCCGATCCGCAAACTGGGTCGTTTGAATCCATTCTTCAATTTTCTTCCCCATTTCGTTCATGGCGCTGTTCAGGAGGGAGGGCTGGGCAAAAAACTGTCGATATCTGTGAAGGCAGAGATAATTTTTTCTCCCCTTCATGATGACCGCGTCGATTTTCATCCGTGCGGCAGTTCTCAGCAGGGGAATATCCTTGAAATAAATCTGTTCCTGAAGGTTTTTCGTGCCGGTGGATATGACGGTCTTTTTCCCGCTTAACACCACGGGAACAAGATAACCGAACGTCTTGCCGGTGCCTGTTCCGGCTTCCACAAGGGCGGGGATTTTCTGTTGAATGGATTTCTCAAGGTCCAATGCCATCTGAAGCTGGGAAGGCCGGAATTCAAAATCTTTGAGGTTCCCGGCCAATATTCCATTTGGACCGAGGAAGTGCTCAATGGAAGGCGGGGTATGGGACATAGGGGTATTTGGGAGCCGATTGAGTCAATGGAAAAAAAAGCATCGCCTCTTTGCGGAGACGATGCCTCCCTTTCAGGCGCCTATCATTATGATCAGAGTTTTATAACGCTTTTGGCCTTGGGGCCACGGTCGGTGCCTTCGATCTCGAAGCTCACCCGGTCTCCTTCATTTAAAGTGCGGAACCCAGCCATATCGATGGCTGAGTGATGCACAAAAAGATCCTGGCCATTTGCCTGTTCAATAAATCCGAACCCCTTCCTGTCGCTGAACCATTTAACCACTCCTTCTCCCAACGTATATCCCTCCTGCATAAAAGATTTTCATGATGATCTCGGAATGCGGACCAAAAAACAGGAGCAACCCACAAAAATCCGGGACCATGCCTGTAAACCGCAACCGAACCATCGCCATTTATGCTAAACCATGCCTTTTGCAGGGGTCAAGAAAAAAATCCGATTACTTTTTCTGCTCTTGGGCCTTTTCAATTTTTGCCCATGAATCGCGCAAGGTGACGGTTCGGTTGAAAACAGGGGCCTCTCGGGAGAAGTTTTTTCTATCCGCACAGAAGTAGCCCAACCTTTCAAACTGGAACCGGCTTCCCGGTTCAGCCCCTTTCAGGCCTGGTTCAACACGGCAGTTTGAAAGGACTTCCATGGAGTTGGGATTCAATTTGCTCTGGATGTCGGCACTTCCCTCGGTTTCCGGCTTTTCCGGATCGAGAAACAGGGAATCATAGAGCCGGACCTCCGCCTTTAGCGAGTGAGGGGCCGAAACCCAGTGCAGCGTTCCTTTGACTTTTCGCCCGTCCGGAGAAGATCCGCCCCTGGTTTCGGGATCATAGGTGCAGTGCAGGGCGGAAATCTCTCCCGTTTTTTCATCCCGTTCAACACCTGTGCAGGTGATGTAGTAGGCATAACGAAGCCGCACTTCCCTGCCGGGCGCCAGCCGGAAAAACTTTTTCGGAGGGTCTTCCCGGAAGTCTTCCTGTTCAATAAAGAGTTCCCTCGAAAAAGGAACCTTTCGCGTTCCCATGGAGGGATCTTCAGGGTGGTTCATGAATTCCAGTTCCTCCGTGAGGTCTTCCGGATAATTATCCAGGATAACCTTCAGAGGATTCAAGACCGCCATCACCCTGGGCGCCGTTCTGTTCAGGTCTTCCCGCAGACAGTGTTCAAGCAGCGCCATGTCCACCGTGCTGTTTCTTGTGGCAACGCCGATTCGTTCACAGAAGGTCCGGATGGATGCCGGCGTATAGCCTTTGCGTCTCAGCCCGGACAGGGTCGGCATGCGGGGATCATCCCAGCCGCTGACTACTTTGCTTTGGACCAGTTCCAGGAGTTTGCGTTTGCTCATGACCGTTCGGGTCAGATTCAGGCGGGCGAATTCGATCTGTTGGGGATGACACGGGACGTCCAGATGGTCCAGGACCCAGTCGTACAGAACCCTGTTGTCCTTGAACTCCAGCGTGCAGAGGGAGTGGGTGATTCCCTCGATGGAGTCGGAGAGACAGTGTGCGAAATCATACATGGGATAGATGCACCATGTATTGCCCGTCCTGTGATGGGAGGCATGTGAAATACGGTAAAGGACCGGGTCTCTCATGTTGATGTTGGCGGAAGCCATATCAATCTTTGCCCGGAGCACGTGGGCGCCGTTTTCGAATTCGCCGGCCCGCATGCGATGAAACAGGTCCAGATTTTCTTCCACCGTGCGATTCCTGTAGGGGCTGTCCTTCCCCGGTTCGGTCAGGGTCCCCCGATATGCCCTTATTTCATTGGCGCTGAGGCTGCATACATAGGCAAATCCCTTTTTGATAAGCTGGACGGCATATTCATAGAGCTGCTCAAAATAGTCGGAAGCGTAATAAAGATGCTTACCCCAGTCGAAACCCAGCCAGTGGACATCTTCCTTAATGGAATCGATATATTCCACCTCTTCCTTGCTGGGATTGGTGTCGTCGAACCTCAGGTGGCAGACCCCATTATTTTCAGCCGCGACGCCGAAATTGAGGCAGATCGATTTGGCATGCCCGATATGCAGGTAACCGTTGGGTTCAGGGGGGAAACGGGTTTCCACCCTGCCGCCATGTTTGCCTGTCCTGATATCCTCCGCAATGATATCGCGAATAAAATCCCCTTTGGGGGTCACTTCCGCACTACTCATTCTGTCTGCTCCGTTTTTTTAGATTCAACATTTTCACTCAATCGTTCCCTTTAATCCTATCTCTTCCGCCACTTCCCGCATCCCCATGATGGTTTCGGTAATCAGGTCCGACAATTCCATCCCCAACATAGCGGCGCCTTTCTCGATGATCGACCTGTCCACGCCGGCCGCGAATCGCTTGTCTTTCCACTTCTTTTTCACGGATTTGGCCGTCAAATCCAGGACGCTCTTGGATGGACGCACCAGGGCCGAGGTCGCCACGAGCCCTGTCAGTTCATCAATGGCATAGAGATATTTTTCAAGAAGGCTTTGCGGTTCAACCTCGGAACAGATCCCCCACCCATGGCTTACCACCGCCCTGACGTATTTTTCGGGCCAGCCCCTTTCCGTGAGAATCTCCTCACTCTTGAGGCAGTGTTGCTCCGGGAATTTTTCATAATCAAGGTCGTGTACCAGGCCAATTACTCCCCATTCGTCTTCATCTTCCCCCTTGAGCCGGGCGGCATACCGCATGACCCCTTCCACGGCAAGGGCATGCCGGATCAGGCTGTCGCTCTGATTGTACTCTTTGAGAAGGATGAAAGCCTCCGCTCTTGTCGGTATTTTAGACATAAGCAACTCCTTATATTCCCGGAATAGAGGACGGTCTCCACATTCTGTTTCCACTTTGAATCATTACAATTATTGCCCATTCATTTCAAGATATTTATCGGGAAAAATACTGCGATGTTGTTTTTACCCCTTAATAATGAGATAACCCAGGTAAGCAAAATAGCAAAACAGAAGGAAGAGTCCGTTTTTACGGGTCACGGTATGGGATTTTCGCATCATGAACCAGGGCAGGGCGCTTACGAAAAGCATTACGAAGTAATCGACCATCAGGCCGCTTTCAAAAAAGCCGCCCGGCATCGGAATGGGCCGGATCAGGGAGGCTGCCCCCAACACAGCGAACATGTTGAACACATTGCTGCCCACCAGGTTTCCTATGCTGATATCCATCTCCTTTTTTACGGCAGCCACAATAGAGGTTGCAAACTCCGGAAGTGATGTGCCGAAAGCCACGATGGTCAGCCCTATGAATTTCTCGGAAACTCCCAGCACCGTCATGATCTTTACGGCGGAATCCACCACCAGTTGGGCCCCCAACACCACACCGCAGATGCCCGCGCCGATAAAAAGGACTTGCTTCCCCCTTGAGGCGATGAGGCCAACTTCTTCCAGATCTGAATTTGACAGGATGGCCTCGTCGCTGGCCCCTCCTCTGAATGTCTTCCTGGCATTGTAGTAATTGAAAAATGTATAAAGGATGATGCCCCCCAAAAGGGTGACCCCTTCAAAACGTCCGATGGTAGAATTGAGGGAGAGTGCCAGCAGATATAAGGATGCCCCGATCATGATGGGGATGTCCCGTCTCACCACCGAGGAGTGGCAGGTGATGGGCTGAAAAACCGCCGCCGCTCCCAGGATGAGAGTTATATTGCAAATATTGCTTCCCACCGCATTTCCAATGGCAATCATGCTCTTGCCCTGAATGGAGGAAACCACGCTGACCACCAGTTCCGGCGAGGACGTCCCGAACGCTACCACCGTGAGACCTATCACCAGCGGCCGGACGCCCAGGCTCCCGGCGAGGCTGGACGAACCCTTCACCAGCCATTCGGCGCCGTAATAAAGCAGGGCAAAACCCAATACGCAAAACAATATATTGATCGTCATCGGTACAATCCTTTTCCATCCGGTTTGTAAACAGGCTGCGACGCCTCTTTTGACTCCGGCCGCAGCTTTTTCCCTTCCCCGATTTGCTTCAAACGGGATACGGCAAAGTTTCGCAGTTGATCGAACTTTTCGGGAGGCAGATTGCCCACGCCATCCAGGGGATAGTCCCGGCCCAGATATCCATATTTGGGCGAACCCATTCGATGGTACGCCAAGAGTTCATAGTCAATATCGGGCATATCCTTGATAAAATCCACGATACCCGCTATGGCCTCGATGCTATCGTTGAATCCGGGAATAACCGGAGTGCGTACCCGAACAGGAAGCCCGGGAAAAGTCTGTTTGAGTCTGGTCAGATTGCCCAGGATCAGTTCATTGGATGACCCCACTTGTTCCATGTGCGCCTTCTTATCCATGGACTTGATGTCATAATAAATGCTGTTGAGGTGCCGACCGGCCTCCCACAAAACCTCCCAGGGAACATTCCCGCAAGTCTCGATACAGGTGTCTATACGGCGTTTGCGGGCCTCGCGCAGGAGTGCCAGCGCAAATTCCGCCTGGAAAAGTGGTTCTCCGCCGCTGAGGGTGACCCCGCCGCCTGAGCGGGAATAGAAGGCTTCGTCCTCTTCAACCCGTTTGAGGGCGTTATCCACCGTGACCTCATAGCCGTAAACATTCAGGGCATGATTGGGACAGGCTTCTGTGCATCGAAGGCACTGATCGCATGCGGAAGCGTCCCAAATCATCTTTCCGTCATCCCCGACCGAAAGGGCCTGCTGGGGACATACGTCTCGGCAGCGCCCGCAGGCCTGGTCGGTAAGGCATTTGTTCGGATTATAAGCCAGTTCCCGGTTCAGCCATTGGGATTCGGGGTTGCTGCACCAGGGGCAGCGCAGATTGCACCCCTTGAGAAATATAATCGTCCTGATGCCGGGACCATCGTGAACCGAGAATTTCTGGATGTTGAAAACAATTCCTTTTTTCAGTTTATCAGGTGTGGCGTTCAAACAATTTTCCTTTATCTACGGCCCTCATTCGGAGGCCATGGGCCCCCGAACGAGAGCGCTATGCCGCTAAATGGTGGTATGTTCCGTCCTGGCAATGAGATCGTCCTGCAAGTCCTTGGACAGGTCGCAGAAATAGGCGCTGTAGCCGGCAATCCTGACAATAAGGTTACGGTATTTATCCGGATCTCTCTGGGCTGCCAGCAAGGTATCCTGGTTGATGATATTGAACTGAATATGCCAGAGCTTCAGGTCCACAAAGGTCTTGATGAAAGAAATCAGCTTCTCGGTACCCTCGTCGCCCGCAACACAATTGGGGGTCAGCTTGATATTAAGCAGCCTGGCCGCCCGTTCCCGGTAATCGTAATTCTTGGATGCAAAGTTGGAGAGCAGGACCGCGGTTGGACCGTTGACATCCGCCCCATGGGAGGCGGAAGAACCGTCGGACAGGGCGGAGTAAGCCAACCTTCCGTTGGGGGTGGCGCTGATCACCTTGCCGAACGGCACGTGAGAGGTAAAGGGGACCAGACGCAGATCCAGATGGACCCCCAGTTCCTTGGAGTACTTCTTGGTGAACTTTACCGACTCACGGTCGATGGCCTTGGCAATCGTGTCGGCATAGGGGTCGTTGTTGCCGTAACAGGGGACATTGCGGAGCATGGCCCGGATGTCTTCTTTGCCTTCGAAATTCACCTCCAAGGCCTCGATGATCTCCGCCAGGGTGAGCTTCTTTTCTTCAAAGACCAGCTTCTTGATGGCGGCCAGGGAGTCCACCACCGTACCGTATCCAATGCATTCAAAATAGCCCAGGTCAATGCCGCCCTCGATCTTGGGGGCGTGCAGATCCGTACACGAAGCCATACACAGGTCGTGCAATGCCGATCCCATGGGTGCCGCAAAGTGTCTGGGACGCAGATGAATCACGATCTGCTGCTGGATGAAGGCATGCTTGATAAAATTGAGTTGCTGGGCCAGATAGGTGTCCCAGAATTGTTCCCAGTCGGTGAACTTGGTGGGGTCGCCCGTGTCCAGACCGATGATTTCGTCGCCGTATTTCTTCATGCGCCCGCCATAGAGCGTCATCTCCAGGGCGGCGGCATAGTTGATGTATGCACAGCCGCTGGTGTAGGTATCCCGGTTGGGCATGCGCACCTCGGCGCATCCGGAAGCGGCGTAATCATAAATCTCTTCAAAAGTAGCGCCTTTTGACAAATGCAGGGGAATGATTTCCTCATCGTTCATCAGCTTGGGGAAGCCCGAACCATCCTTGATGGTTTCGGCCAGTTCCCAGAG
>JBBSAR010000089.1:0-11651 GCA_038252125.1 Desulfatiglandales bacterium | reverse complement strand
TGCCAGGCAATATGACCATGAAGTGCAGGGGTCCAGCGTCATAAAGCCGCTCGTGGGTCGGGAACGCGACATCCCGTCGGATGCCATTGTGTTGAGGCCCTTGCTCCATCTGAAACAGGGTCTGGTGGTTTCTCAGGGCCTGATCCCTTTTTATTCCGTCATTGACCCCTATCATATGACGGCCGCCACCATCGATGAGGCCGTTCGCAGGGCGGTCAGTGTGGGAGGAGACCCCGAAAACCTGGCTGGCGTGGACAATTTCTGCTGGCCGACCATAGAGTACGATCCGGAAAAAAATCCGGACGGCAAATACAAGGCAGCACAGTTGGTGAGAGCAAATCTCGCATTGCGAGAGGTTTGCCTGGCCTATCAAATCCCGCTTCTGTCCGGAAAAGACAGTATGTACATTGATGGGAATCTGAAAGGACCATTCGGGGAACGGAGAAAGGTGTCGGGACTTCCAACGCTCCTTTTCACCGTAAGTGGCGTGATCGAAGACATCGAGAAATGCGTGACCATGGATCTTAAATTTCCCGGGGATCAGATCTACATCTTAGGGCTGACGAAGGACGAGCTGGGAGGCGGGGAATACTATCAGATGATGGACTCCGTCGGTCTTCATGTCCCGGAGGTAGCCGCGGAAACTTGCAAGCCTCGCTACCTTCGCCTTCACGGAGCCATAAAAGAAGGTCTGGTATCTTCCTGTCACACCGTCACCAGAGGGGGGCTTGCTGTTCACCTGGCTTTGACGGCCATGGGAGGCGATTTGGGAATGGATGTTGATTTGGACCGCGTGCCTGCCGTCCCCGGGCTTTCAAGCACCAGGATTCTGTATTCAGAAACCTGCGGGAGATTCATTCTGACGATTTCGCCCCGAAACAGGGAGCGCTTTGAAGAGATGTTTGCCGGCATGGACCTCGAACAGATCGGGTTGGTAACGGATTCTAAGGAGTTCCTCATCACGCGTGGAGAGGGAAAAACCATCATCCGAAAAAATATCCAAGACCTGAAGATGGCCTGGAAAAAGCCTTTTGGAGATCTTATATGAAAACAGTAAAAGCGCTCGTAATGACCGGATATGGGCTCAATTGCGACTACGAAACCGATTTTTCACTGAAAATCGCCGGCGCCGAATCCCACAGAGTCCATATCAACGAGCTGTTGGGAGACATAAAGAATGCTCCCCCCGTAAAATTGCGTGATTTTCACATCCTTGTTCTTGGTGGCGGCTTCAGTTGGGCTGATGATCATGGCGCGGGAGTTCTGCTGGCATCCAAACTGAGACGCCGGATGGGAGATGAGATCGAACATTTTATCGAAGAAGGGAAGCTTGTCCTGGGAATCTGCAACGGATTTCAAACGCTGGTCAACCTGGGACTGCTCCCCGGTTTTGATGGGCAATACAAAGAACGAAGCGTAGCCCTTACCCATAATGATTCCGGGAACTTTGTAGATACCTGGGTGAATCTGAAGGCAAATGCCTCCTCCTCTTGCGTTTTCACAAAAGGCATTCGGAATATTGAACTCCCCGTCAGGCATGGGGAAGGCAAGTTTTTTGCTCCGGAAGCGGTCATCGAAAGGCTCGTCAGGGAAAACCAGATCGTATTTCAATATGTGGATCGGGACAAAATGGCAGCCCGTGGACGCTTCCCTTTCAATCCAAACGGTTCCTTGATGGATATCGCGGGGATATGCGACGCTACAGGCAGGGTATTGGGTCTGATGCCTCACCCGGAAGCCTTCAATCACTTTACCAATCATCCCGACTGGAACTGGAAGAAGGAGGCCCTGATACGCGAAGGAGCAACCGAAATCCCTGAAGAAGGAGACGGAATAAAGATATTCAGAAACGCGGTCGCCTATTTTCATGGATAGTCTTCCTGCTGCATTCGAGCCCCATCGTTTAACGACATCCGTTCTCATAACGACTTATAACCGCCCGGACACCCTTAATAAGGTGTTGGAAGCCCTGTGTCGTCAGACTCAGCCCGCGGATGAAATCATTGTAGCCGACGACGGGTCCGGACCTGAAACCCTGGATATGATCCGTCGTTTTGAAAAGGATTGCGGCCGGGCTATCCGGCACGTCCGGCAGGAAGACAGAGGGTTCCGGGCTGCAAAGATTAGGAATAAGGCAGTAAACAAATCAACGGGAGAGTATATCATCCTCCTTGACGGAGATTGCATTCCCTCCAAACATTTCGTTCAGGACCACCTGGCCCTGGCGGAAAGAAAGACCTTTTTACAGGGAAAAAGGATTCTTGTGGAAAAAGAAATCTCTGGCGGCTTTACGGTTGCCGATATGAAAAACACCCTGAAGCTGATCAGGCGTGCCCTTTCAGGGAAGCTCTCGAACAGCCACCATTTAATCAGGCTGCCCTGTTTCCCCGCGCTTCACAATACCAGCCAAAGCGGTATCCGAAGTTGCAACATGTCGTTTTTTCGCGAGGATCTCTTTGCCGTGAACGGCTTTAATGAAGATTTTACAGGATGGGGAAGGGAGGACTCGGAACTTGCAGTTCGGTTTTATCGTTATGGGCTCAAGAGAAAGTCGCATCCATTCATGGCCATCTGTTTTCATCTCTGGCATGAGCAAAACAGTATCGAAAATCTGAACGGCAATGATGCGATCCTGGAAGACAGCATGCGTTCGAGAGAATACTACTGTAAGAACGGGCTTATAAAGCTTGACCACGAATCACACGAATGACACGAATATTATGGCTACAAATTACGAAAAACTGATTGCGCAAAACATTTCCCGCCTTTTCTCTCAACCTCCGTCTGACCTTTCCGTTCGGCTTGGCGCGGAGAAGGGAGGAGATGTTTATCGCTTTCAGGCCTTTGGAGAAACCTGTACTCTCGGCGCCTCCGGAATAACCCTTTCAGGCATTCCTGTCGGCGATCCCAGAGGTCTGATCGTCTCCCTTTATGCGCTTCATGTGGTTCCCGATCCCAAGATCATGGAACCATTCAAGTCTTTCAAGGATCTTCCCAACAGCATGCCCTATCAGGGAGCATTCAGCAGCAACAGTGAGAGGATACTGATTCCCCATGTGAGAAAGATAAAGGACAAAAAAGAGGAGATAAAAAAGGCCTTTCATGGGACGGATTGGGCGGGTGGCGATTTTTCTTTTTTGCTCTACCCTCTTCCCAAAATCGCCCTCTGCTATATTTTTTACCTGGACGATGAAGACTTTCCGGCCTCTGCAACCTGCTTGTTTTCTTCCAACGCCCTGTCCTACCTCCCTCTGGATGGTCTGGCCGACCTGGGCGAATACACATCGAAGGAACTTATTGATATCATTTCATAAATTTTATAGGCACAAAAAGATCCGGGAACAGACATCGCCCACGGAAAGGAGAATAGAAATTGGATAAAATGGTTATCGAGGGCGGCGTTCCCTTGAAAGGCTCCGTGAGGATCAGCGGCGCCAAAAACGCGGCCCTGCCGATTATGGCGGCCTGCCTCCTGACAGGAGGGACGCACGTTCTTGAAAATGTCCCCCACCTGCGCGACATTGATACCATGAAAAGGATCATGGCAAAGTTTGGCACGATCTTCAGAGAAGAAAATGGCTCTCTCGAAGTCACCGCGGACGATCTTACATGTCATGAGGCCCCGTATGAACTGGTAAAAACCATGAGGGCTTCCATCCTCCTCTTGGGCCCCCTTCTGGCCCGTCTCGGAAAAGCCAAAATTTCTCTGCCCGGCGGATGCGCCATAGGCGCCCGCCCAGTCAACCTGCATCTCAAAGCCCTGGCGGCCATGGGTGTGAACATATTTCTGGACCACGGATATATCAATGCCGAAGTGAAGAGACTCAAAGGCGCCGACATTTTTTTTGACATCCCCACGGTAACCGGCACTGAGAATATCATGATGGCCGCGGTGAGTGCCAAAGGCAGGACCATCTTGAGAAATGCCGCCACTGAGCCGGAGGTAACCGATCTGGGGAAGATGCTTCGATCCATGGGAGCGGATATTGAAGGCGAAGGGACGGATACCATCACGATCAACGGAGTGGGTGAACTGCGACCATGCTCCCACACGGTCATTCCCGACAGGATTGAGGCCGGGACTTTCATGATAGGAGCTGTCCTGACAGGAGGAACCATTCAGGTGCAGGGCTGCCGGCCCTCCCACGTCACGGCCCTTACGGAAAAGCTCCGTGCGGCCGGGGCGAAAATCAGGCAGGAAAACGAAGGGATCGTCGTTACAGGACCAAAAGTTATTGAAAGCGTCGACATAAAGACCATGCCCTACCCCGGTTTTCCAACGGATCTTCAGGCCCAGTTCATGGCCCTGATGTGCATGGCGAGAGGTTGGAGTATGATCCGGGAAACCATTTTCGAGAACCGCTTTATTCACGTGAGCGAACTCAAAAGAATGGGAGCAGACATAGAAATCAATGCAAGCCAGGCTCTCATAAGGGGCAAGGAACAACTCTTTTCCGCTCCGGTCATGGCCACCGACCTGAGAGCAAGCGCGTCCCTCATTCTGGCGGGGCTGGTAGCGGAAGGCAGAACCGAAGTACACCGTATCTACCATCTTGACAGGGGATACGAGGCCATAGAAGAGAAATTCAGAGGTCTTGGAGCGACCATGTGGAGAGAAAAAGCGTGAGATGTTCCATCGCCCCTTGATATGGCTCCTCGCTTCTTATGCCGGGGGCATCCTTTTGGCCCAGGCCTTTCCGACCTTTTTTGTCCCCTTTACCTATCCGATCTTGTTCCTGTTTGCCTCCTCCTTGCCGGCCGTTTTTTTCTCTTCTTACCGCATCAAGATCTATTTTCTTCTTTTTGCCTGTTTCTCGGGCGCCATGCTTCTGACCGTCCGGGAAAATCTCCCGGACAGGCTGGAATCCCTTGCCAGCGATTACAGGAAGATAACGCTTGAAGGGACGGTGTTAACGCCCGTTGCAATTCCCCGAGAAGGGATGGCCAGGGTTGAAATCGTGGCAACCGGCATGCTGCACGACAACGTTATTTCTTCCCTCAACGACCGCCTGAATCTGACCATCTACAGAAATGCGCCATTGCTTGAAACAGGAGACCACATCCGCGTTAACGTGCGTTTGCGGCCCTTTGAAAATTTCAACAATCCGGGTGGTTTTGACTACAAAGAATTCATGAAACTAAAAGGCATCGCCTGCGCAGCATCCGTTTCCGACGGAATCCAGATCACACTCCTGGGGAAAATGCCGCTTCCTTTTCCTGTAAACCTGATTGAAAAAATGCAGAACCCCGTGCGCAATCTCTTTACAGACCGGCTCAGCGACAGGGATGCATCCCTCTTCCGTGCCCTCATACTTGGGGAACGACAGGGAATAAAACCCGGAACTCGGGAGTTATTCAACCGAACGGGATTGGGACACATGTTGGCTGTATCAGGGCTTCATATAGGGCTTATAGGTTGGATATCCTTTTTTCTGTTTACCTGGGTCCTGTCCCGTTCTTACCGAATAGCGCTCACATTGGATATTCGAAAAGCCGCGGCCGTACTCACTTGTTTTCCAATCGTGGGATACACCATCCTTTCGGGGCTGCAGGTATCGGGCCAGCGGGCCATGATCATGGCGCTGGCGTTTCTCGTCGCACTCATATCGGACAGGGAGAGAGATATCTGGTCCACCCTTGCCCTGGCCGGATTCCTTATCCTGCTGCTTGATCCAAATGCTCTCCTGAGCATCTCCTTTCAACTCTCCTTTGCCGCGGTCGCAGGCATTCTGTGGTGGATGCCCCCCCTGTTGCAAAAATTCAGGCAAAATTCCGAACAAGATAGAAAGTCGGGCATTTTAAAGAAACTGCGCGAATATTTTATGGGTATTCTTGCCGTCAGCTTTGCCGCAACGATCATTCTTCTTCCAGTAACCTGCTACTATTTTCATCGAATCTCCCTGGTTTCCCTTCCCGCAAACCTGACGGCGGTTCCGATTCTGGGCTTTTGGGTAATCCCCGCGGGGCTTCTCTCCGCCATCGTCCTTCCTTTTTCGCAGCAGGCGGCGACCTTTCTTATCCATATTGGCGCATGGGGCCTGGATCTGATGCTGGACATCATCCGTTTCTGGGCAAATCTTCCCATGGCAAGCATCTGGACGTTTGCCCCGAACTTTCTTGAAATCCTCCTGTTCTACAGCTTGTTGTTCTGCCTTTACTTTTTCCGTCGCGTGCCTTGGAGAAAAACGGCCCTGACACTGGTGCTTGCTCTTATCCTGGGAGACGTACTCTTCTGGACATACGGGATAGGATTTCATCCCAGCTTTGAAGTGACTTTTTTAGACGTGGGCCAGGGAAATGCCGCCCTCGTCTCCTTTCCCGGCGGGAAGAAAATGCTGATTGACGGAGGGGGCTTCGGCAGTGGGGATTTCGATGTGGGGAAAATGGTGGTTGCGCCGTTTCTTTGGCACAACAAAATAAGAAAGGTGGATTATCTGGTCTTGAGTCATCCCGAGGCGGATCACATGAACGGACTTCGGTTTATTGCCGAAGAATTTGACCCGGAAGAGTTCTGGCACAATGAAGACCAGGTCGAAACAGGTTCATTCATGGAACTGATGAGCATCATAAAGGATAAAAACATCAGGGAAAAACACCCCGCGGAGCTGAAAGAAGGCATGAAAATAGACGGAGCGTTTGTGGAAATCCTCCATCCGCCATCAGGGAGAACAGCGGATGCCGCCGGCGGAAATGGAAACAGCCTGAATAATCGTTCCCTGGTGCTGAGGATAACCTTTAGAGGAAAATCTTTTCTTTTTCCCGGGGACCTGGAAATGGAAGGAGAGAAGGAAATGATAGCCAACACAGACAGGGAAATACAGAGCGATGTCCTTCTTGTCCCACACCACGGAAGCAAGACATCGAGCTCCAAAGCATTTCTCGAAAAGATCAGGCCGCAACTTTCCGTCGTTTCCGCGGGAAAAGGCATTTCTCATAATTTTCCCCATCCGACAGTGCAAAAGAGGCTTCTGCAAATGGGATGCAGGGTCCTCTCCACTTCCAAAGCCGGGGCAATAACCATTCGTGTCGGAGAAAATGTCTTCGAGGTAGAGACGTTTTTGAACGGAAAATTGGACATTGAAAAATAAACAGATGGGGATTTTGTTACTCGACAATCACCCAGTCTCCCATCGTAGGTTTCCTGAACAAACGCTACCAGATTTTTCAGACGCCCGGCCTTTAGGTTATAATATCCCGCGATCGATCTACACAAATCCCCGAACTTTCCCGTTCACTTTTTTCTTAAGCCTTGACAGTGAGGGAAAGATACCCTAAATTCCTCCATCATGTCAACGTAGCAGGCCTGCAAGCTTCCGGATCGTTTTCAAGCATTGCTTTTTCAACAAAACCTTTTTTATAAAATTTTCAGGAACGGTCTTTTACCATGCATCCCGACCAAAAACTCATATCGACTCGCAACGTGGGAATCATTGCCCACATTGATGCCGGAAAAACCACTGTAACCGAACGGATCCTTTTTTATTCCGGTCGCGTTCACAAAATGGGTGAAGTCCACGATGGAGAAGCCACCATGGACTGGATGGTGGAAGAAAAAGAGAGAGGAATAACCATTACCTCGGCTGTGACTTCTTGCGAATGGCACGGACATACGGTGAACATTATCGACACGCCCGGCCATGTGGATTTCACCATCGAAGTGGAACGAAGCCTCAGGGTCCTGGATGGCGCCATAGGCGTTTTCTGCGCCGTTGGAGGGGTTGAGCCTCAATCAGAGACCGTCTGGCATCAGGCCGATAGATACAAGGTACCGAAAATCGCCTTCGTCAACAAGCTGGACCGTATAGGCGCAGATTTTCACCGGGTCATAAAGATGCTCAAAGACCGTCTTGGCGCCGTGCCACTTATTCTTCAACTGCCCTGGGGCCTGGAAGACGAATTCAAAGGAATTATTGATCTTATCAGCATGAAAGCCATTGTATGGGAAGATGAGATGCTGGGTGCTTCATTCACCGAATCCGAAATCCCTGCCGAACTGCTGGAAGAAGCCGAACAATACCGGGAAATACTGGTTGAAACCCTGGCGGATAAAGACGACCTTCTGATGGAACAGTATCTCGCGGAAGAAGAGATCCAGGCCAAAGAAATCAAGAGGGTTATTCGCTCAACCACCGTAAATCTGGAATTTGTCCCCGTGTTCTGCGGTTCCGCTCTGCGCAACAAGGGAGTCCAACCCCTCCTCGACGGCATTGTGGACTATCTTCCGTCGCCGCTGGACGTACCCCCCATAACCGGGATCGAACCCGACTCGGGAGAAAAAGAGTCCCGGCCCCCAAAACGAAAAAGTCCGCTCTCAGCCCTTGCATTCAAGGTGATGATGGACCAGGGAAGAAGGATGACCTATATCCGGATTTATTCCGGGACCCTCAAGGCGGGCGAACAGTTCTTTAACCCCGGCAAGAAGATCAGAGAAAAGGCGGCAAGACTGCTGAAGATGCACTCCAATAAGCGGGAACGGATCGATCAGGCCTTCGCGGGAGATATTATTGCGGTGATGGGGTTAAAGCTGACTTCCACGGGGGATACCCTCTGCGATGAAACAGCCCCGATCCTGTTGGAGCCGATTCAGGTCAAACAACCGGTCATAAGCGTGGCGGTAGAACCCAAGAGCGTGCAGGGAACCGACAAACTTATTGAGTCGCTCAACAAGCTTTCCGACGAAGATCCCACGTTCAAATTCAGAATCGATGATGAAACGGGACAAACGCTCATATCCGGCATGGGAGAATTGCATCTTGAGATCATCATCGAAAGGTTGAAGCGCGAATTTCTGGTGGAAATAAATCAAGGAAAGCCGCAGGTTGTTTACAGAGAAACCATTACCGTACCGGTGGAACATGAAGAGATCTTCAAACGGGAACTTGCAGGGCAGCAGCACTTTGCAGGGGTAAAACTTAAAATAACCCCCATGCAGAGGGGTTCCGGAAACCGGTTCGTGAACGGATGCGCCGAACTGTTGCTCCCACAGGAGTTTTTAGATGCCATTGAAGAGGGGATATCCGAAGCCCACGCGGGCGGCATGGTGATGGGATATCCCGTAGTTGACATCCAGACGACTCTTCTGGGGGTTCAGACGAAGGAAAATCAGACCGACATCATGGCCATCCGGGCTGCCGCCAACATGGCTTTTAGAAACGCATTCCAGAAGGCCTCTCCGACGCTCCTGGAGCCGATCATGGAAACGGAGATTCTCGTGCCTGAAGATTTTACGGGAGAAGTGATCGGGGACCTGAACACGAGACACGGGAAGATAGAACAGATCAGCACCAACGGTTCTATTCAGATCATTACCGCCAGCGTTCCCCTCTCAAAGATGTTCGGATATTCCACCGCGCTCCGATCCGTTTCTCAGGGCAGGGGAACATACACCATGCAGTTCGGCCACTACGACAAGACCTGATTTCCATTATTTCTTCACGTTCATCCGCACTTTTCCATCACCGTAGTCAACAATGATCCCTGCGGGAATGATGGCAACCAGCAAAGGACCGCCTTCTTCTATTTTTTCTCCCTCCTTATAGCTGCGCATATTGATAAAGACCCTTCGTTCTTCAGGTTTTTCATCGTATATATGGACATTGATTTGGAGGTCCTCATATTTCTGCCGGGTTTCATACGGGAGGTCATCCACCAGCGTAATTTTCTCCTTTTCGGATGAGACAGCCGCATTTTCTTTTCCGGATTCGGGCGGAGCAGCAACACTCTCCTGCTTGACGGCCTCTTCCTTCACTTGCTTTTCGGGGACCGGTTTCGATGCTTCAACCTGTGCCGGCTCCGGGTTGACCATAGTGATACCCTTGGGTGTCGACAGGATAGCGGTGCTGTCCCTTGAGGGAGGAGGAGCATCTACCCGGGAATCCGAAACCGAAGGCGACGATCCCGCGGAAGAAGGCTCAATAGCTGGAGTGCCGGTTGCTGCACGCAATGTTTTGGCCTTTCCAAAAATAGCCGCAAAAGGATTCTTCTTCGCAGTTTCCCCTTCGCCGGCCGCCTCTGTCTGTTCTTTCATCCGATTTGCTCTGGCCATTATTGCAGCAAAAGGGTTTCCCTTGTCTGAATCCTGAGAATCATCTTGAGCGGTTTCCGGGTTTTTACTCTGGTCATCTTCAGGAGGACTGGGCCTGCGCCGAATAGGAAACGACGTAACACTCTTTGGAGAAACGCTTCCGGAGCTTTCTTGATTTTGGACTGTTTTAGTCTGCGCGGGTTTGGCCGAAAAGTTTCTCAACGATTTTTGTTTTTCGGGCGGGCTTTTTTTCTTTACGGCATCCACAATAGCCCGTTCCGAAAGTTTTGTGTTTTCGGCGCCAGGATTTCTTTGAAAAAAGAGATAGGCTCCCGCTATCCCGGCAATAAATACGAAGGCAATCAGGAAAATCCAGACAATCGCCTTTCTTCGGGGCGGATGGTTCTCCTGGTATATCTGGCTCAGATCGGGAGGTTTCTGAAGCCGCCGCTCACGATCCGACCGTTTCAATGCATCAAGTATGATCGACATGGTAATTTCTTCCTCTCAGGACGTGCACGGAAATAAATTCATAAAATGGACTTTTACCCTCTTAACCACTAACAGGTCAATTCAATTCTACCGGCAATCCGGGAAAACCCTCCGCAACGATTTCCCGGCGCAAGGTAGTCCCGGCGGCAATCTTTTTGAAGGATTTAGAATGTCCCTTGCCACAAATGACAAGTAAAAGTTGACCCGGTTCGTTGAATGGAATAATATCATAGGATATCCATTGCTTAAACATTGAATGTCTATTTTGTTTCCCGGGCGGCATTGCGGCCCTCACATTCCATGACTCGTGATACTGTCTTCTATGGCACAATCTGAATCGCATCTTCAGCAGTCCCCGGAAGAAACCAGGCGCCAAGGCATCAACAGGCTCCTTTTCGATAAACGGGACCATCTGCTCATAAACATCGTAAACGATGTGCTTGGCCGGGATAAAGCCCGCCAGTACACGAGAAAGCTTGTTTATCCATATCTCCACCCACGCGGCATCAAAGAGATGGCCGAAAGCAAGGGTTTGCGCATCGCGTTTGCCGTAATCCATCTCCTCAAATCCCTTGAAGGAGGAGAGGTGGACGAAAGGCTCGATGCCCTCAGGTCTCTCAGGGATGAAATCCTGAACACCGCGGTCGGTTCACTCCAGAAAAACTGTGCCCGTGTGCTCGTACAGATCATGAAAGAGCTTGTGAGAGCCCATGGGAATTACATCCTTCAACTTCAACTGGCACACGATTTCCGGACCTCCGTAGCCGGAAACCCCCGCATTATCCGCGGGCAATTAAAGAAATACCATCTCCTGGAAATGCCGGAAGAATGGAATCAGATCTCTTTCGACGACCATGTTCATGATGCCAACACAAAGGGACGCAAGTCCTCCAGCCACCTGATCATGGACGCATGGATAAAAGGCATCAGACGTCTCCGAGTCATCTACTATAACTACCTCGAACCCAAATTCGCGGTGGAATTGCTGGAAGCCGCCCGAATTATGGGAATTGATGTGAGAATCGGCATTGAGTTCTACGCCCGATTTCGAAACAAATCCGCACAATTCATCTGGACTCCTCGAGGTTTTGCCGATTCTCAGGATTTCCTCTGTTTTTTAGCGGAGGAAAACGTC
>JBBSAR010000088.1:0-11746 GCA_038252125.1 Desulfatiglandales bacterium | reverse complement strand
TTTCGGTATTCAATACCGGTGCGGAAAATCTTCTGCAATACAGGGCGGAAGAAGTCATCGGAAAGGCCACCCCGGAGATATTCCTCCTGCAATCCGAGTTGAAGGCCCATGCGGAAGCGATCAAAACGGATACAACGCGAGAGGTAAAGGGCTACGAGGTCTTCCTGGAATACGCGCGACAGGGAAGAAAAGAACAACAGGAGTGGACCTACGTCAGAAAAGATGGAACCCACTTTCCGGCGGCGCTATCCATAAGCGCGCTGCGCGATCCGGATGGATTTCTTTACGGCTTCTTATGCATCGCCATGGATGTTACGGAGAAGAAGCGTTCTGAAAAGGCCCTGGCTGAAAGTGAAGGAAGCTACCGGTTCCTGATGGATAATATCCCGAACATTGTTTTCCGGGGGTATGCCGACGGAACGCTGGATCTTTTCGATGATAAGATTGAGATCTTGACGGGGTACAAGAGGGAAGTTTTTGATACGCGAAAAATGAACTGGTTCGATCTTATCGTAGAAGAAGATCGGGACTATGTTCGCCATAAGTTTGTTGAAGCCCTGCGATCGGATCGTTCGTATATCAGGGAATACCGAATCCGTAAAAAAGATGGAACCATCGTCTGGATAGAAGGTTGCAGCAAGATTGTCTGTGACGAACAGGGAAAAGTGGAGTTTGTAACCGGTTCTTTTCTGGATGTAACCGAAAGAAAAAGATCAGAGCAGGCCCTTCATGAATCTGAGGAAAAATATCGGTCCATGTTTATCAGCGGTCCTAACCCTATCTTTGTTCTCGATCGGGAAACTCTGGTGATTCTGGACGCCAGCCCCAGTGCGGAGGAAACATACGGATATTACAAAGATGAATTGATCGGCCGAAACTTTGAAGAACTGGGGGCTTTTGAATACCAGGAGGGGGCCTTTTCCCTGCTGGAATCCGAGAACCAATCTGAGAGCTGCGTGTTCAGTCAGAGAATTAAACATTACCGGCAGGGAGGAGAGCCTTTTTATGTTGAAGTGAAGGCTTGTTCAACCACCTACCAGGGTCGGCCGGCCATCATCCTGGCAGCTTCGGACATTACCGAGATTATTGAAAAGGATGCCCAGCTTTTTCAGGCCAGCAAGATGACCACCCTGGGGGAGATGTCGGCCGGAATCGCCCACGAACTCAACCAGCCGCTCAACGCCATAAAGATCGGCAATGACTTTCTTCGAAAACAGGTGGAACAAAACAGGACCATCCCTCCGGAAAGCCTGCGCCAGGTGGTTACATCCGTGGCCGAACAAGTGACCCGGGCTTCTGAAATCATCCGGAGTCTTCGGGAATTCGGAAGAAAGCCTGATTTCAGAAAGGAGATGGTCAGTCTTAATATGACCATCGGAGATGTAATGAAGATCATCGGTCAGCAACTTATCCTGCAAAACATTAAGGTGGCGTATGATCTGGATGAAGATTCTCCCCAGATTCTGGCCAATAAGAACCGTCTCGAACAGGTAATCTTTAACCTGGTTACCAATGCGCGCGATGCCATTGAGCATAGAAACCGAGCCGGTGAAGATGGTAAGGAGAATGTCATCACGCTTTCGACGTTTTCCAACGGCAGTTATGTGGGATTTGCCGTATCGGATAACGGCGTCGGGATATCGGACGAGAACCTGGCAAAGATATTCGAGCCTTTCTTCACAACCAAGGAAGTGGGAAGGGGAATGGGGCTGGGGCTTTCCATTACGTACGGCATTGTCAGGGATTTCGGCGGTACGATCGAAGTGAACCGCCAACCGGTGGGAGGAACCCGGTTTCAGGTGCGTTTTCCGCGGCTCAAGAAGAATGATTGATGGATGCTCCTGAATCCCTTTGCTTGAAAACCTCTGATGGAGTTTTCTTATGAAAAAAATCCTGGTTATTGATGACGAAGTGCCGACCCTTCAAATGTTGAAACTGTTTCTGGAGGCCTGCGGTTACGAGGTCCTGACCGCGGAGAATGCGGAGTCCGGGTTGGAGATCTTCGAAAGAGAAAAGCCGCCCATTGTGCTGACCGATATCAAGATGCCTGGAAAAGACGGTTTTTCCATCCTGAAGACCATTAAGGAAATGCGTCCCAAAACCGAAGTCATGGTGATTACGGGACATGGAGATAAAGATCTGGCCAAGCAGGCTTTTGATCTTGATGCCACCGAGTTTTTCAATAAACCGCTCGATACCGATGCCCTGGATGCCGCCCTGGCAAGATTGGAAGAGAAGCATAAGGGTATTTGATATGTTGAATTCCATTCAGAAAATGTTTCCTATCCACTCAAAAAATCGTTGATTTAATCACTCAAGCGGCTTATAATGAAAAATTAAATTGAAATACTATTTGACCTTTTGGGGAAGTCGGTTCTCCACTGCGTATGAAAAGTATCCGTATGTCTTGCCGGAACGCCAACGTGGGGGTGTAGCTCAGATGGGAGAGCGGTACGTTCGCAACGTACAGGCCAGGGGTTCGATTCCCCTCATCTCCACCATTTTTTTGATATTATCTGCTGCCGGTAGATAATCCACCTATAATCCTTCCTTATCGGAAACCTTGCGGAATACAGGCTACAGGATCATGCGAACAGCGAGAATTGAGAGAAAAACCAGGGAAACTGAAATTCTTCTGCAGTTGAATCTGGACGAGAGCGGGCGTTCGGTGGTGGATACGGGCATCGGTTTTATGGATCATATGCTCGATCTTATGACCGCCCATGGTTTGATGAAGCTGGAATTAAAGGCCAGTGGCGATAGAGAAGTCGATGATCACCATTCCGTGGAGGATCTGGGTATCTGCCTCGGGCAGGCTTTTAACAAGGCTCTTGGGAGCAGGGAAGGAATCAGACGGTATGGAGAGGCAACCATCCCTATGGACGAAGCCATGGCGAGGGTTGTGATAGATCTCTCCAATCGGCCGTTTCTTGCCTACCGAGTAGCTTTTCCCAGGAGAACTTCGGGCACTTTTGATATGGGGCTGCTCAAGGAATTTTTCCGGGCTTTGACCATGCATGCGGGCATGACGGTGCATATCGATCTGCTTGCAGGAGAAGAACCTCATCATATTTCAGAAGCCATTTTTAAAGGTTTCGGCAGGGCTATCAACCAGGCCGCGACCGTTGAAGAACGTTTGGCTGGAATTGTGCCCTCAACCAAAGGGGTCCTATAATCATAAGGAGGGACTATGCGCACAGGAACGGCTTCAAAGACGCGGCTTTTCCGGTGGTTGGTATGGAGTTGCTTAGGGTTCAGTTTCCTTGGATGCCAGGGTGGGAAGTCACTTACCCCCTCAGAGGAGGCCGCCGTTTCCGCCACAAAAAGCGTGGTTGTTGTTGGATTCAGCCCTGCCATGGGTCAGGGCGAACTGCCTGACGTTGTCCGAAGCCCGATTACCGGATCCGCCTTTATGGCCCAGCCTGTTTCCTTACAGGTGACGACGGTGATGACGGAAAAGCTCTACGATAAACTTCTTGAAGACAAACGGTGGAAAATGGTCCCGCCGGGGCAGGCGAGGGGAGTGTTTGAAAGCATCCTTGGATCGGATAAAAAGATGGGGATAAGTGCTGTTCAAATGATTGAAGAGGTGGGGAAAACCTTTGGAACAGACGCCGTTGTGGGAGGCAGTATTTATCGATGGAGGGATCGGCGGGGTTCGGACTACGCCGTGGATTTTCCTGCTTCCGTAGCCTTTGACCTGTGGCTTGTCAGATCCTCTGACGGAGCTCTGCTGTGGAAAGGCAGTTACGATAAGACACAACAATCCTTGATGGAAAATCTGTTCGATTACAGCACTTTTGCCGCGAGTGACGGCAAATGGTTGACGGCGGAAAAGCTGGCCATGATCGGATTGAAGAAGTTGATTGAAGAAATGCCCGGCGCCCCCGCCAAGAAGGAAAAGTCTGTCGAAGAGCAGAAAAAGGAGTAGATCTTTGCTTGTTATTCCAGCCATAGATATTAAAGAGGGGCGTTGCGTCAGACTCAGGCAGGGAAAAATGTCCGAGGAGACCATCTTTTCGGAACATCCCGAGGAAATGGCCAAAAGGTGGTTTGATGCGGGAGCGCGAAGACTGCACCTGGTGGACCTGGATGGAGCTTTTCAGGGCAGGCCCGTCAACCTAAAAGTGATCCGGAGGATTGTAGAGTCCGTACCTATTCCGGTCGAGCTGGGTGGCGGCGTAAGGGATATGACCACGATGGCCGCCTATTTTGACTTGGGAATTCAATATGTAATATTGGGAACGGTGGCCTGTAAACATCCTGAATTTGTGATGGAAGCCTGTAAGGCATTTCCAGGGAGGATTATCCTGGGAATCGACGCGAAAGATGGAATGGTTGCCTTGGAAGGCTGGACCGAAAATGTTGCTTTGAGCCCGGTTGAACTTGCGCGAAAGTTTGAAACGGAGAGCCTTTCGGCCATTATCTATACGGATATTCACAGAGACGGTATGCGGAGCGGCTGTAATGTGGAAGCTACAAAATTCCTGGCGCAATCCGTGGATGTTCCGGTCATCGCATCGGGTGGAATATCCGGGTTGGCGGACGTCCTGGAAATATTGCCCCTTTCAGAACACGGGGTCTTGGGTATGATCACGGGACGAGCTCTCTATGACGGCAGTCTGGATCTTTCCGAGGCTATTCGGGTCTGTGACGACCGGCAGGAGATTGAAAAGAATTAGGCTTGACATGTCGTCTGTTCGTCCTAAATTAGAGGAGGTGAGTGGAATGATGCCGCTGCAGGATAGAATAAGCGAAGACTTTAAAACCGCCATGAAGGCCAAGGATATTCTTCGACTTTCCATTCTCAGGATGCTCAGGTCTCAACTAAAAAACGAACAGGTAAAATTGGGGAGAGAATTGAAGGAGGATGAGATCCTTTCGAATATTTCTTCCATGATCAGAAAAAGCAAAGAGGCTGCCGAGGAATTCAAGGCCGCGGGCCGCGAAGATTTATGGGAGAAAGAGGAGAAGGAGGCTGAAATCCTCTATGAATACCTTCCGAAACAGCTGAACCGCGACGAAATAGAGCGAATGCTGTCCGAAATAATTTCAGAGCTTTCCCTTTCCGGGGGTAGAGATATGGGGAAAATTATGAAACCGGCCATGGAGAAAATGGCTGGACGGGCGGAGGGGAAAACGGTAAGCGAAATAGCCGGAAAATTGCTGAATGCCTAGCCTTCTGTGACGGGTATGTCTAACTTTTGCGCACTCGACACATTCAAAACATCCGGTTGCCTGTTTCTTGGATTATCAGTTATTGACAGATATAATGAATACAGATGGAATTCGGTGTTTGATGAAATAAAACTCCTTCTTCAAATGAAGGAGTTTTTGTCGTTTATGGCTATGAGGCCTTTGTTGTAATGCAAAGTGAACACCCTGGCTGTAGATTCCTAAATCTTGAAAAACAAAAATCGGTGGAAAAGGCCCCATATGGTTTCCTTCCAGTCTGCGAAAGACGAAATCAAGCGTGCTGCTGACATCGTGGACGTGATCGGTCAGTTTGTTCAGCTCAAAAAGGCGGGAAAGAATTTTATGGGGCTTTGCCCTTTTCATGCCGAGAAAGATCCCTCGTTTACCGTCAGTCAAGATAGGCAGATGTTTCACTGTTTTGGTTGCAAGAAGGGAGGGGACCTGTTCGATTTTTGGATGGCCTACCACAATTTCAGCTTTTCTGAGGCACTGAAGGATCTGGCTGAAAGATATCATGTGACCATCTCCGGAGATTTCTCCGCATCCGCGGAAAAGAAGAAAAGTGATTTAAGGGAAAGCCTTTTTAAAATTAACGATATGGCCGCAACCTTTTTCCAGGAAATGCTCAAGCATGAACAGATCGGAAAAGTTGCAGCGGATTATCTTGAAAATCGGGGAATTTCAAAGGAAATCATTTCCGAATTCAGACTCGGATATTCTCCGGACAAATGGGATGGGCTTACCCGCCATCTGATGAGTAAGAAGGTAGACCCCTCGCACGCTGTCCAGGCCGGACTCATTATCCCAAGGAAAAACGGGGGGCATTATGACCGTTTCCGGGGGCGCGTCATGTTTCCCATTTCAAACCTGAGAGAAAGGGTTATTGGATTCGGGGGAAGGGTTCTCGACGATGGAATGCCAAAATATCTGAATACGCCTGAAACTCCCATTTTTCACAAGGGTGAGTTTCCCTATGGTCTGGATTCCTCCTTCAAAAGCATGAGAGAGAAGGGCCGTGCAATTATTGTTGAGGGGTATATGGATCTCTTGGCATTGAAAGAGAAAGGCCTGGATGAGGTTGTGGCTACGCTTGGCACGGCTGTGACGGGCGACCATATCCGCAAAATCAAAGGATACGCCCGGGAGGCTGTGGTTGTTTTTGATTCAGATGAGGCGGGAAAATCGGCGGCCATGAGAACCCTGCCTATTTTTTTGAACGAAGGCCTTTCGGCGAAGGCGGTTGTTTTGCCCGAAGGGCATGATCCGGATACGTACGTGAAGGAGAATGGTCTTGCTGCATTTGAAAAACTGGTTGAAAAGGCCGATCTCCTATTCGACTTTTATCTGAACAGGAGCTTGTCCTTGAACAAACAGGGCGTGGAAGGAAAGGTAAACGCCATGAAAGAAATCCTGCCGGTCCTTGCGGAAGTTCGAAATATGGCCCAATGTTCATTGTATGTAAGGGGGCTTGCGGAACGGATCGGCATCCGGGAGGATGTGGTATTGGCGGAACTGGCCTCTTTTAAGAAAAGTCGGTCGGCGGATGAACTCGAAAGAACCGTAAGAAGAAAAATATCCGTTTCAAGGCCGGAAAGCACGGTCTGTGATTCCCAGTTGCTGAATCTCATGGTGCATCACCCGGAAACCATCAGTAAGCTTTATGATTCGGAATGCGCGGACTTGCTTTCGGATCCAGGAATAAAAGAAATTGTTTGTGTAATTCTTGATGAACATAGACGTACGGGGAGCTTTTCTCCTGGAGATTTTGAAAAACGCCTCAATAGCGAAGTGCAGGCTGTTTTAAGAGAGATTCTGGTTTCTGAGTCTATCTATTCGGATGAGGAGATAGATCAGGCGGTCAGCGAAATGAGGCGCAAGGCGTATGAAAAAAAGCTGTCAAGATCTTTCAGGGCAGCTGTTGGAGATCCTGTGGAATTGAACCGGCTCTTGAAACTGAAGGCACAAGGCCCCCCTGGTCAATGATATACGAGTCTTTGGAGGTAATGGTTTATGGATAAAAAGAGCGATATGATCAACTTGAAGCGATTGATAGATAGCGGCAAGAAAAAGGGCTATATTACTTTTGATGAGCTGAACAACGATTTGTCCGAGGAAATGATATCGTCTGAAGATCATATCGATGACATCATGATCATGTTCGAAGAACTGGACATCCTGGTCATTGATGAAGATGCGAAAGAAAAGGTTGAAAAATCCAGCGCAAATAAGAAAGAAGCATTTATCCTGGAAGAAAAGGAAAATATTACGCTGGACAGCACCAATGGGTCGTCCAGGATCTCAGATCCGGTGAAAATGTATCTGAAGGAGATGGGGCGCATCTCTCTTCTCACGCGAGAAGGAGAAGTGGAGATTGCCAAGAGGATTGAATCCGGGGAAACGGAAGCGCTGCACACCCTGCTGTTTTGTTGCGTGGGTGTGGAACATATTATTGATCTGGGCGAAAAGCTGAAACTGGGAGAGGTTAAGCTTAAGGAAGTGATCAACGATCTGGATGAAGATGAAGCCTGCAACGATATCGGAGAAAGAAGGGAATTCCTTCTTAATCTGATAGAACAGATCTGTGAAACCAGTGCGGTCCTGCAGAAGAAGCGGTTCGATATGAATGTCAGGAAATGCCTGGAGAGCAGGAGAAAAGAACTTCAGGCGGACATACGGAAAGATCAGGAAAAGATCGTACAACTCGTCAATTCGTTCAGCCTTGAAAAAAGACAGCTTGAGTTGATGGTTGAAAGATTCAGGGATTTGATTACTGAGCTTGAAAAGGCCGAGAAAAATATCTCGGACTGTATGATGCTGTTGGGCGGCAAATCTATTGCCTATCTGAGGCAATGTCTAAAAGAAATACCTGAGACCGTTTCCGATGAGACCTTTATTGAACAGGTGAAAATGTGCAAAGGGGATCTTTGCGCCCTGCAATACAGGGCTATGAGTTCTCAGGATGTTATAAAGCAGATTAAGAAACGAACCAGTATGACGCCGAGGCAGCTCAAGCAAAAACTCAGTAGGGTGGAAAGATGTATCCAAAGGGCGAATCAGGCGAAATCTGATCTGATTCAGGCGAATCTGCGACTGGTGGTGAGCATCGCAAAAAAATATACGAACAGGGGGCTCATGTTCCTTGATCTGATTCAGGAAGGCAATATCGGGCTTATGAAAGCCGTGGATAAGTTTGAGTACCAGCGAGGATATAAATTCAGCACATATGCCACCTGGTGGATCAGACAGGCCATCACGAGAGCGATTGCCGATCAGGCAAGAACGATCAGGATTCCCGTTCATATGATTGAAACGATAAATAAACTCATGAGAACTTCCAGATACCTGGTTCAGGAGCATGGTCGCGAGCCTACACCCGAAGAAATCGCACAGAAAATGGAATTTCCCCTTGAAAAGGTTCGAAAGGTCTTGAAAATCGCCAAGGAACCCATATCTCTCGAAACGCCGATAGGCGAGGAAGAGGATAGCCATCTTGGTGATTTCATAGAGGACAAAAATATCCTTTCTCCCGGGGATGCGGTCATCAATTTCGGATTGGCTGAGCAGACAAGAAAGGTGCTTACTTCCCTTACGCCAAGGGAGGAAAAGGTCCTGAGAATGAGGTTCGGCATTGGTGAAAAGGCTGATCATACCCTGGAAGAAGTGGGCCGAGATTTCAGCGTTACGAGAGAACGTATCAGACAGATAGAGGCAAAGGCGCTTCGGAAGCTTCGGCATCCCAGCAGAAGCCGAAAGCTGAAGAGCTTTATGGAAAGTTAGCATGGGATAGTTTGGTTTTATGTTTTTTCTTGACAAATTCTTCATTGTTTCGCATTCTGACCTGTCAGTAACAGGTGCTTTAGAGGGGCCCATAGCTCAGCTGGAAGAGCCACCGGCTCATAACCGGTAGGTCCCAGGTTCGAACCCTGGTGGGCCCACCATCTTGTATACGGTAATGTTCCTGGATTTTATAAAACACGACCCGAAAGGTGGGAAGGTTAAGGTGAGAAAGGGTGTACCCGTGGAGGGTACGCCCTTCACTTTTTCGAGCCGAACCGCACTTTCACCTGAAGGATGCAAAGGTAACGAGTTATGGTGCCGACTGTAACGGATCTTTTGAATTTGCTGGAATCCGTTTCACCTGCCAGTCTCGCAGAACCGTGGGATAACCCGGGCCTTCAGGTGGGAATCCCGTCGCAGAGAATCCAAACCATTTTTACATCGCTGGATCCGACGCCCGGGGCATTGCAACGAGCCCTTGATGCGCATGCTCAAATGTTGCTTACCCATCACCCTCTTATCTTTAAACCGATCTCTCAAGTAAATTCTGAATTTTCCCCCGGCGATGTGATTGTCAGAGCCATAAAGAAAGATGTGTCCGTTGTCTGCGCCCATACGAATCTGGATGCTTCAACGGCAGGGATCAACGATATTCTTGCCGATCTTCTTGGACTGGTGAATGTAGCGGTTCTAAAAGAAGACGCGGGTATGAAAGGGTCTGTCGGCCTGGGAAGAATAGGCTATCTTGAAAAACCTCTTCCGTTGGATGCGGTGCTTCGGGAAATATCCAGGACCTTTCATTTGCAATATATGAAGGTTGTTGGTGAAAAGGATGTTATCATAAAGAGGCTGGCTGTGGTCGGTGGGTCCGGAGGAAGTCTTTTGGCAGAGGCGTATAGGAAAGAAGCCGATCTCTTCTTGACTGGTGATGTGACTCACCATGTGGCATTGGAGGCGGAGTCTTTGGGAATGGTCCTGGTGGATGGAGGCCATTTTGCTTTGGAAAATGCCGCTTTCAGGGTTTTTGGGGCTCATTTGCAGGAACTTCTGGCGGCAAGAAGGTGGGATGTTTCCGTTGAAATTGATGAGGAAGGAGCTGACCCTCTAAGAATGGCCCTTTAAGAATAGCCTTTAAGAATGGCAAAGTGAGAAAGGCCTGAACGTGGCTTTTCAAACTTTTGAGAGAAAGGGGAGGCGGTCCTTCTTTACGGGGTTGCGTCCCCGGTTCCAAACTTTTAGAAACTTTTGGTAATTTTTACGTCCTATGGTGAGAAAGAGGTTGGTGTGAAATGGATGATTTGCGGGAGAAGATGAAGCAATTGATCAAGCTTCAGGAGTGCGATATTAAGATTCGGAACGTGCAGGCTGGGATAGGAGAAAATCCAAAGAAGATAGAAGAACTCAGCGAGAAGTTGCGGAATCTTGCAGAACAGGTTGATCAGGGCACCCTCCAGTTTGAAGAATGCAACCGTGAAAAACGCGAAATTGATCAGCATATTGATGATATTGAAAATCGTTTGAAAAAGAGTCAGGTGAAACTCTCCAACATCGCCTCGAATAAAGAATATACGGCGGCACTTAAGGAAATCAGCGATTTGGAGAGAGAAAAAAGTACTTTTGAAGACAAAGCGCTGGATCTTATGGAGACAAGAGAGGATCTGAAGGCCACCTATGAATCTTTCAGCAAAGAGGCGGAGGAGAATAAGGTCCGGTTTTTGAACGACCAGAAGAAAATTCGGCAGGATGTAGCCTTGTTGGAGAAAGAGCTGAAACGTCTTCTGAAGGAACAGGCGCAATGTCGTCAAGCCGTTGATGCTAACCTATTGAAGCAATACGATTTTTTAAAAAATCACAAAGGGGTTGTGGTGGTCAGTCCTGTAGCTGATAGCGTCTGCAAGGTATGCAATATCGGGATTCCTCCTCAGAAATTCAATGAATTGATTCGGGGCGATACCATTATGAATTGTCCAAATTGCAAGCGGATCATCTATTGGGGCGAGGACAAATGCTACAATCCCCAGCCCTTGAATGAGTGATGTGGTTTGAGATTTTGTATGTTGAAGCAGGACGAATGATCGCCGCCCCGCTTAAGGCGGGGGGGAGGAAAGTCCGGGCTCCTGAGGACAGGATGCTGGGTAACGCCCAGTCCCGGTGACGGGAAGGAAAGTGCAACAGAAAGGAAACCGCCTTTGAGTGGTCGTTTGGCTGCGTGGAGGTAAGGGTGAAAGGGCGAGGTAAGAGCTCACCAGGTTCGGCGGTGACGTCGGAGGCTATGCAAACCCCATCCGGAGCAAGACCAAATAGGGGAACATTGGAGGGTGGTCCGCCCGAGTTCCCGGGTAGGTCGCTTGATTTCGCGGGTAACCTCGAGACTAGATGAATGATCATTGTCCCGATGGCGAGGGATCGTTTCGGGAAACAGAACCCGGCTTATGGCCTGCTTCAACATACATTATTTTTTTCCCGTGAAAGGGTGTGGAACCGAAAAAATATTGATCGAATAGTCGGTTGGGTCCAGACCGGAGGCGGTTCGAAATGGATTTTGATTGGGACACGGTTTCTGAGGACGCCGTGTTTATTATCGGGGCGGGCCGGTTCGGGTCAAGGGCTGCACGGCTTTTATCCGGAGGGGATTTCCAGGTGTTTGTTGTAGATCTCGACGCCCAACGCCTCTCTCCCTTACAATCCCTTCCGGTGAGATCTGTTGTGCATGACGGGGTTCGCTTCCTGGTCGAAAATTTTGCGCAAGTTCAGGAAAATCACATAATAGTCC
>JBBSAR010000087.1:0-11777 GCA_038252125.1 Desulfatiglandales bacterium | reverse complement strand
GACGAAATCATTCTATGCTCCGTACATACTGAAAATGTTGCGGGATTCGCCTACGCGTCTGTCTCGTGCCGCTCTCGAAACACTGGCGATCGTTGCGTACAAACAACCGGTCATCCGGCAGGAAATCGAACGAATTCGTGGCGTGGATGCCGGTGGTGTTCTTCGTGCGCTTCTGGAAAAAAATCTGGTCCGGATCATGGGCAGGAAGGCCATCCCGGGAAGGCCGCTCATTTATGGAACGACCCGGAAATTTCTTGAAGTATTTGATTTGAAAGATCTGGATTCATTGCCGAAATTAAAGGAAATCAGCGATTTTATTCCTTCCATGGAAGCCATGCATTCAAGTTCGGATTCAGAGGAAGGAGACCAGGAAGAAGGGGAGGAAAGCGAAGCAATTCAGGATGAAACCGCATGACTTTCCATAGGATACAAAATGCAAAGGCTGAATAAAATTTTGTCTTCAGCCGGCCTTGCTTCGAGAAGGCAGGCCGATCAATGGATCCAAGCGGGCCGTGTGTCCGTAAACGACCGCGTTATCCAGAAACCGGGGACCACGGCCCTATGGGGAAAAGACCGCATCACGGTGGATGGAAAAGAGATTCCCGAACCCCCCGAAAAGATCTACCTGATGCTGAACAAACCTTTCGGATATATCTGCTCCCTTCGGGATCCGGAGGGAAGACCGTTGGTAACGGACCTGCTGCAGGGAATTCACGATCGGATCTATCCGATCGGCCGATTGGATTTTGATTCTCTCGGTCTCCTGCTCTTCACCAACGACGGGGAGTGGGCTTACCGTCTCACCCATCCCAAATTTCAGATACCCCGCACGTATAAGGTTACCATGGAAGGAATGATCACCGATCAGGCCATGAATCGTCTGAAGGATGGAGTGCCCCTTAAAGACGGTCCCAGCGGTCCTTCAAGGGTCACGTTGCTCTCAAGAAATGAGCGACAAAGTCTTATCAGGATGACCATTACCCAGGGCAGATCCAGACAGATACGAAGGATGCTGGAAGCAGTGGGATACAGGGTTGTTCATTTGATTCGTATATCCTATGGAAATCTCCAGTTGGGCAATCTTAAAGGCGGGCGATATCGTTATCTGCAGGATGACGAGATAGGGGCCATGAAGAAGTTAGTGAAGATGGCGTGATTTTTTTGTTTGCATATCCGCGCCTGTTGTTGTAATGTAGCGCCTGTTTCAAACATGCGATTCCGAATTTGCTTTCGGGCGGTTAACTCAGCGGGAGAGTGCCATCCTCACACGGTGGAAGCCGCGGGTTCAAATCCCGCACCGCCCACCACAGCAAAACATTATCCCTCCCAAAGACCTCTCTATCGCCCTTTCTTTTATTCCCTATTATCATTCAAGGAGGCCATAATGATGAAATTCTTGAACTTTAGAAGATTTTTCAGGGCTCTGCTGTTTATGGCGGTCGCTATTTTTATGCTCGGAGGATGTGACAGCGGTGAAAAAACAGTGGAAAAAGTCACAGGGAAAGAGGACGTTAAGGAGTACCACAAACTGAAAAAAGAAATCGGAAAGATAGCCGACGAGCAGGCGAAAAAATACGATAACGCCATGGATGAGCTCAAGAAGGGCGAAGAAAAGCAGTAATGGCGCTGGAAGTTCCGCTCGCCTATTTTGAGCTCATAGGTGTCAGGTGTCAGGCGTCTGATATAATGCATTCTACAGATTTTGATACACTGAAATGGTCCTTTCTTGAAACCTGAAACCTGAAACCTGAAAAAAGTGATGAGCAGCGCAATGTTTTCGCTTCAAATCATGAACTGTTTAAGAGTCACCTTGAAAGGGCTGGTTTCATTCATCTAAGATTCAGTGCCTCAAAAATTTTATGATGGAGCCTCTCTTTTAAGTCCGGCCGAATCCGCGAAGAACGGCATACCGGCGATTGAATGTCGGCCAGATAATATGCAAGAAAGTTCAGTGACTCGCTGATATCACACCCCTCCAGCCGCTTTTTATGGATAAAAGCGATAGAACTGAGCAATAGAAACCCCTGAACACTTAAATCGGTTACCCTTCTCAGAAAAAATTCCCGCTTGCCGACATCCCTGCCATAATAGATGACCCCTGCCAGGAGCATGAATCTCACCCTTCGGATTCTTTGTAATGCTCCTTTCCTTGCCTTTTCCAGCACGGGATCACGATATCTTTGATTCATGGACGGTTTCTTGAACACTTTGAAAACCGATTTTATGATGCCAACCCAATGGCTCCGGTATCGTTTCGACCCTTTTGTCATGCTTCTGATAAGAAAGAGCGGCGGGTATATGGTGTGGATTTCCGTAGTCCCTTCAAACACCGTTGTGACCCTGAAATCCCTGAGCCTTTTTTCATAGGGCAAGGTCTTGAGGTAACCCGAGCCGCCATGGGTCTGCAGCGCGTCATAGAGAACATCCCAGGCTCTTGTGGTACTGAAGAGCTTGGCGTGGGAGCTTTCAATGGCCACGCGCATCAACGGGTCCTTTTCGAGCATACCCGCGGTAAAGGCCGTGATGGCCTTTGAGAGAAAGGCGTTCACGCGGGCCTTCACGATCTTTTCCTGGATCAGTTCGAATTGGGAGATGGGAACGCCGAACTGGATTCGCTTATTGGCCCTTTCAAGCATCTCCTTCGCGGACTGCGTCATCAACCCGGTGGATGCGGCGGCAAGGCCCAGCCTGCCATAGTTCAGGATGGTCATGGCGATCTTGAAACCATCCCCCGGTTTTCCCAGGAGATTTTCGGAAGGCACTTTGACATTCCTGAATTTTATCACCGTGGTGGAACTCACGGCGAGCCCCATCTTTGGCATATTCTTCCCTATTTCAACCCCTTCCCAACCGGTCTCAACGATAAAGCCTCCCATAAAGCCGGGAGTCTTCTTCTCCATCTGGGCAAAAACCGTCATTGCGCCGGCATAGCCGCCATTTGTGATATAGGTTTTGGCGCCGTTTAAAATATAGTGACTGCCGTCTTCGGACTTTTCCGCAAGGGTCTTTATGTGCTGGGCGTCGGAACCTGTTTCCGGCTCCGTCAGGGCATAGGCAAATACCATGTCTCCTGTGGCTGCTGGAGGGAGGTATTTCTTTTTCTGCGCTTCCGAGCCGTAAAGGATGATGCCTTTGAGGCCTATTGAATGATGGGCGAGGGGGATGAGGGCCAGTGCCATGTCTCGGGCCGCGGCGGCCTCAATGATGCCCAGATAATCGGAAAGGGTCAGACCGCTTCCGCCGTAAGATTCAGGAATGGTCAGTGCGAACATGCCCGTTTCTTTTAGGCCCTTCCACAAGTCCTCGGGCAGTTTCCCCTCTTCCTCCAGCTTTAATGGTGTATATCTGTTTGCTAACGCAAGGTACGCGTTCAGGATGGAGATCCCTTTATCGGAAAGCCTTGATCCCCGGCATGACATAAAGAGGCCTTTATCAAACGCACCCTGATACAGCTTTTCGAGGAATCCCTTTTTGTCCATCATGTTTTCCTTTTTGGAAAATTTTTCGATAATATTCGATGCCTGTTCAAAATAATTCTTGAAATAACACATAGTCAAGCAATATCGTAAACAACAAAAGTTTACGCGGGGGATCGGGATGGATAGGAGAAGACTTCTTTGCATTGGACACAGGGGCGCCATGGGGCATGCCCCGGAGAACACCCTTCTGTCGTTTAAAAAGGCCCTCGAACTGGGTGCTCCCTGTGTTGAGATGGATGTCTACCATTTGGACGGCAACCTTCTGGTTTTTCATGATGAACGGTTGGAACGTACAACCAATGGTTCGGGATATCTGTTGGATCACGATTTTGAAACTTTGCGCTCTTTGGATGCGGGAGATGGGGAGAGGATTCCGACCCTTTTGGAGGTGTTTGAAACCGTGGATATGAGGGCCGGCGTGAATATAGAATTGAAAGGACCCGGTACGGCGCGTCCTGTTGTGGATTTTATTTCCGCGCGACGCAAGCAAGGCTGGCGTAATGACTTGATTCTGGTGTCGTCGTTCAATCACCGCGAGCTTCAAGAGGTTCGCCGGATGGATCCTTCCATAAGGCTTGGGGCGCTGATGGTGGGTCTGCCGGTGGATGATGCCGCTTTTGCGGCTGCCCTCGGTGCCTATTCTGTCCATCTTTCCCTGGAATTCATCGACCGCGGAATTGTTGAGGATGCCCATTTACGAGGACTGAGGGTCTTTGTATTCACCGTGAACCATCCCGATGATATAGACAGGATGGAACGGTTGGGGGTGGACGGGGTATTTACCAACTACCCGGAAAGGGTTCTATTTCCCCAAATTGCGGAAGGGCTCATCGGCTGGGTGTGACGGCGCGTAATCATTATGTTAATATTTCCGTCCTTATTTTCCTTACTGTATTTCACGATGGCTTTTTCCCATTGATTTTTTGGAGTTTTCCCCCGTCCGATGTTGCTATCATGGGGTTTGAAAACATCATCACCATTCCCTGCATCATCAGAGAGTCCGTTATGATTTTCACGTCCACACGGCTGTCGTCTTTCACATAGGAACCTTCCGCCGTCACCCCGCCGCCGAACATCGCAGAGATAGGTGTGGCAAATAAATGGCCTGGATTCATGGTCAAGAGTGCATCCCTGTTCACTGAAGAACCAACACTCTTTCCGAGACCATATTCCCTAACCGTCCATTTTAACTCAGGCTTTGAAGGGCATTGACTGTTGGGGAATCTGCAATCCATAGGCCATCACCGAGGTGCTTCCGAAAACGAGCGACTGTTCGTTTTCGGAAAGTGATGAAAGAAATTTCTGAACGACTTTTACCCAACGGGCGTATTGGGTCGCCACCAAACAGACCGGCCAGTCGGAACGGAACATCGTTCGCGCGGGTCCAAACGCCTCGATGACGATCTCCGCATAGGGGCGTAGTTGTGCTCCTCCGTCCATCCCGACCAGTCGGCCTCCGTTACCATGCCGGAGAGTTTGCAGAACACATTCTCGCGTTTCGCCAGCTCGCGGATTTTGGTGGCCCACGGTTCGAACAAACCCTCTTTGATTCGTGGCTTCGCAATATGATCGAGGACGAAAACCTGCTCCGGATGACGATCCACAAACTGGATCGTCTGCGTCAAATGCCGCTCGAAAATCAGGATGTCGTAGGAGAGATCGAAGGGTTTCAGCCTGCGAATCCCTTCGTTGAAATCATCGCGGACCATGTAGAGTGGGTCGGGTTCATCATGCAGTACATGGCGTACACCGCGCAGCTTTGTATTGGGGGCAAATCGCTCCAGTTCCGCCACCACTCCCGGCGAGACGAGCGGCACCCAACCAACCACACCGAGAATGAACGGGTTCGCCTTCGCATAGGTCAGTAGCGCCGACGTCTCCTCGACAATCTGACGCGCCGCCACCGACACTAGCCCGTCGATTCCCGCTGCGTCGATTTCGGCCTTCAGATCCGCCGGCAGGAAGTCGCGGCGGAGCTTCGCCAGACTGTTGTCGATCCAGTCGTATTCAATGGCATTGTACTTAATGAAGTGATGATGGCTGTCGATCTTCATAGGGTCACTATTGCCTCCAATTCCCGAGGCCGCTTTTTCGGCCTGTTCGACCTGTTCGACCTGTCGGCCTGGGTCGGACCAAGCCAACCATTCTATCCAACGCCGTCTATCTCTATCAAACTTGAGCAAAACCTCTTTTTTATGACACCTATGGGTAATATGCCACAAGTAGCCGGGAATGTAATGTCGATTTGCCCTCGGCATTTGCATAATTCCTTAAATGGCTAATTTCGATGTCAAAATTGATGCTTTAAGCCAAAAGGACAGCTGAAAAAATGGTTAATGCTCTATTTGTTCAGCATGTTAGTTTGGTCCAACCCCCTTTGTCGTGTCTCGCTGAGTGTTATGTTGCGCGCTTTTCCAAAAACAAATCCCTTGAAAAATGTTCGCGCATATGCGAACATGCGACCATGCGAAAAATCAAATTTTATAGATTCGAAACGGGCAGAAGTCCCGTTGAAGAATATTTCGATTCGCTGACGAACAAACAATTTGAAAAAGTCGCATTTGTTCTTGATATCATAGAACAACTCGATATTGTACCTCGAAAGTTTTTCAAAAAACTTCAAAGCACCGATGATATTTGGGAGGTTAGGGTGCAGCAAGGCAATAACATATTTCGGATATTGGGTTTTTTGGATGGGAAGGACCTTGTAATTTTGAATCATGGTTTTACCAAAAAATCTCAAAAGATTCCTCAAAAGGAAATTGCCACTGCTGAAAAACGCAAAAAAAATTATTATAACAGAAAGGCTAAAAAATGAGCGATCTCCAAAAATATAAAAATAAGCGAACGGAACAAGACCCCAAATTCTGGTCAGGATACGACGAACGCCTTGAGACTTTTAAACTGGGGATCATGTTAAAACAAGCTCGCCTTGAATCCGGACTGACCCAGGAACAAATTGCAAAAAGTTTAAAGACAACAAAATCCGTTGTTTCTCGTATGGAAAATCATGCTACTGATATCCGGCTGTCAACACTCGAAAAGTTTGCCAAAGCTTTAGGCCGGAAAATTCATGTTTCTCTGTTGTAAAATTTCACGGAACGACTGATACAATCAACTCGACCTATCTTTTCGACGCAGTCCAAATAGATGGAAAATGTTCCATGTATCAGCCATATATCATGGAAAAGTTTCCAGTTATTGCAACAATAATCTGTCAAACACGGAAAAGATCGCAATGACTTTTCCACCTATTCCACGTAACCGTTGATAGCAAGGAAAATTCAAAAAAATCCGAACGCATCCTGAGTTCCGGCCATGGACCCGGTTCGGCAGTTATCGAGGCATCATCCTATTCCAATCGCACCGAACGAATCCGTTGTCATTGCATCATGGGCTATGCCCGGTCCCACGTGGAAAAACCCATCCTCGGGGTGGGCGGAAGAAATGGAACACCCACGCTCTTCCGTTTGTTTTGCACTTGAAGTGGTGGATGGCGGGCTTCCCTCCCAACAGGAAAAACAGCTCCTGTCAGGAGATGGGTAGACAGCCTTTGAGGGGGTACTCCATATGGGACCTCCGATACACGGATCGGGATTGGGCTTTACGGAAGTATTTGGTTCAGCAGATAATACCTGATATAGAAGGGTAGTCAAGATTTATCGTAGATGATCAGCCTTTTTCTCTATTGATCCTGTTCCGGCTTAGACGGCGCCGCGGGCGTAGGAATTCAGAGGATTCAGGGGATCTTCAACTGGGCGTGCGGGGCTTTTTTACACGGCCGTTACTCTTTGTACAAAGTCTCCTATGGCCCGGTGAACCCTCTCCGCTCCCTCTCCCAGCAGGATGCCGTGACGGCTGAAATTGAAAAGCAGGTATTCCTTATCCATGGAGCCGAGGAGCCTGAAAACCTTTCTTGAGCCTTTGGGATTTACGATGGGGTCGCCATCCGCCTGAATCACAAGGGCGGGGATCGTTATCTTGGGAAGTTTCTTCTCCAGCGATTCCATGAGCAAACCCAGTTCCCTGACGCCGCTCACAGGATTTCTGAAATAGTTGATGTGGGGATTTTCCGGCCTGTTTTCAATAAACTCCAGTTTTGCCCTTTCCATTTTCATGAAATCCATGGACCGGTTCCACACGCCGATAGCCGGGAGGAATCGGGCCGAGAAATCCTGAAGTCGAAGGGGAGGAGATACGGCGAACAGAGCCGCAACACCATCCACCCTTGCCCCTAAATCAAGCGCCAGGCCCGCCCCGGTGGAAAATCCCCCGACTACCACCTTTTTGCACAAACTGCTGACAATGGCATACCCTTCATCGACCGATTCCATCCAGTCCTTGCGGGTCCTGATGGCCAGGTCGTCGGGCGACGTTCCGTGCCCGCTCACTCGGGGGGCGTAAACCAGAAAACCCCTTTTCCCCAGGGACTCCGCCAGTTCCCTCACCTCCGGGGGCGCCGCCATATATCCATGGACCAGGACGACGCCTGTCCGCCTGAATCGATTCCGGATGAGATAGGGCATCCCCACTCCCTTATCCTTGGATTCTCCTTCCCTATGAAAAGCCGCATACGCCTCCTCAAACCGTTGAACGGCGACTTTCATCAGACTGTCCGCGATGCGGCGCCTCACCAGAAAAGCAGGCCGCCACGCGATAAAGCGGATTTTGCGCTGGAGTTTTTCCAGGGGTTCCACCTCATTTGCCATGACCTGAACCGGATGATCAACGCGTACGCGGTTAAAATCAAAGACATTTCTGAATTTTGCGGGATCCTTTATGAGAGACTTTCCTTCCTTTTTTATAATACCCTTGTCCAAGGCCAGGGACAGAAACGATTGGTATTTGTGAAAACGGTCATCGGTAAGGAGATGAACCTGATCTTTTTCAAGGTCTTCATGCAGATAGAGGCCCATCTTTTTAAGCGGCAGTGTGGCGGATAGAAATGCCTTTTGTCTGAATTCCTTTTCAGCTATTTTCCTGCCCGGGATCGCCTTGAGCAGAGAGGCAAACAGGTGGTCGTGATTTACCGTGGTCAGATGATAGATGGACGACATGTATTGGAACATGACTTTCAATGCTATCCTGTGCATGGATCGTCTTGACGGGATCGGATCATCAAAATCTATCCTTCGCGTGGATGTTATATCTTTTAAAATGAACGGTTTTTGAAGGAACTTTCCCACCTCGATCGATTTCCCGAATTGGATGTCCACATCGACACCTGAGAGAAACATGGTGCTTTCCGCCACAATCTCTTCGATGCCCCGTTCGGAAAGGTCGTCAATGGCCTTTTCCAGGAATGCGCTGAACCTGTTCTCATGAAATCTCAATGGATAGTAAGTGATGTTTATGGGAACAATATAGGTGCGTCTTTTCAAGACCGGCTCAATGGAGTCCAATGTGAAAGAGGTCATGAGGCGTTTCGCCTCGTCCGGCGCGGATTCGTTCAATGCCTTTAATCTTTGTCTGTAAAATTCGGTCCTGAGAGCCAGGGTTGCGGCGCCCGTGTGGGGAGGATGTTTGCCCCCCGCATAGGAGACCATATAACGGCCTTTCTCCACGATCTTCTTGCTTTTTACCATACGCCCTTCGGGGTACACCACCCAAGCGGCTTCTCCCGTCAGGAGTGATTTCACCATCAGGAGGTCCCTGTGAGGATCGCGGGTGGAGATGACTCCCAGTTTGTCGAATATGGTGATGAGCGGGCCCTTGAAGAGGGTGTAGTCGGCAAGGGACCAGATGGGAATCCCGGTCAGTTGGTAGAGGTGGCGAGGCAAAAACAGGGTTTCAATCCTGGTAAAATGATTGGCCACGAAAATGATCGATCCATCGGGGATGTTTTCTTCCCCGTGAATATGAATGTTGAGTTTTGACAGTTGGGAGAGCTTTTTTACGGCAAGGATCGTTGTCAGGTAAGCGAATTTGTTCATGGATCGCATCCTCCCGAAGAGGGGTTCCTGAAAAAATCTGAACGATGCAGGGGGAAGAAGAGCGCTACTCTCCCCTACTGCAAAAGTGGTATCCGCAACGGAAGGAACATCGGCACTTGCCGTTGATACTTCCGGTACGTTTCACCAAAGGCGGACACAAGGTCGCGTTCTTCGAAAACCGCGCCTATATAGATCCAGATGGTCCACAAGACGTTGAGGAGAAAGCGGTCGGCGGTGAGGTCAGGATAGGACCAAAGCAAGACCACAACAAAGGCATAAAGAGGATGGCGCACCCACCTGTAAGGACCTTCGATGGATAAGGAAGCCGGCTTGATAATCTCGCCTTTTAGTGCGGCCTTGATCGGTCGGACTCCAAATGCGTCAAGTGAGTCCAAGGCGCGCACCCCCCAAAGGAAGCCCAGGATCGCCCCGAAGGTGGCTCCGCGGAAAAACCAGCGAAGAGGACCTTGAACAGTGAACAGGGTTATATCCGTAGGTTGCCAAAAAACAAGCAAGGCTAAGAGCAGCACGCCCGAGGCGATCGCGTAGATGGCGCCGTGGCAATAATCCGGTACGATTGCTTTGAGCCGGCGCTGGAAGGTCTTTCTAACCATACCGCTGTGCTGCAGGCAGAAGAGCAGAGAAAGTATCCCGTCCAACGCCAGAGCCCCAACGGTGGAAAGACCCAGGTTAATAACCCGGATTGGACCCAGCAGGAGAAAGAGCCCCAGTAACGACAAAGACGTTCCGGCAAAAAACGTAGCCGCTGCCATCGTCGCGTATGCGTGAATTTTGAACATCGTTATCCTGTAGGCTTATGGAAACCATGTGAAAAAGAGAATTTCACGGGAATCTGAAGACTTATTTCCCGTCATTTAGATAATAGAGGAATCTTGACTAAAATCTACTGAAATTGTACGGTTCCCCTAAAGAATTGATTTTGATCACTCCTCATCCGATGGTTCTTCCATGCATGAGGCTGCATATTCCATACAACATAAGGAAAGAGAAATGAACGTAAAAAAAATAATCGAGAGGAAACGACTCCTCATTGTGGACGATGAACAGGATGTGCTCGATACCCTTGTGGAAATCCTGGACATTTGCCGTATCGATACGGCCCGAACCTTTGAGGAAGGCAAACGTCTGATGCAGGAAAACGTTTATGATGTGGCGATCCTGGATATCATGGGGGTGGACGGGTTCAAACTCCTGGAAATCGCCAACCAGAAAGGCATCCCGGCCCTCATGCTCACTGCCCATGGGCTTTCGGAAGAGAACCTGAAGCGATCCGCCAAGGAAGGGGCGTCCTACTACGCGCCCAAGGACGAAATGAACCATATCGATCTCTTCGTTGCGGACATCATCGAGGCGAAAGAGAAAAAGAAAAACGTCTGGGTCAAGTGGTTGGAAAGGTTGAGCGGCTTCTACGACAGCCGCTTCACCGGGCCTAACTGGCGAGAAAAGGACAAGGAGTTCTGGGAGAAGAAGTTGAAGGAGACGAACTACCTGTAAGGGCAAATCCAGTTGCACCAATAAAGTGGATAAAAAGATATTCAAACTGCAGTTCGTGGTATTTGCACTGGTAACGGCGGCCTTTGCCAATATTTATATCACCCAGCCCATCCTGCCCGTCCTCCAGAATGAATTCGGGGTATCTCCGGTACAGGTCTCTTTCACCATATCGGCCGTGCTATTGGGCATTGTCCTTTCAAATCTATTCTTCGGGTTCTTGTCTGACCGGGTATCCATCCATCCCATTATCCTTGTAGGAGGAATCTGTGTGGCGGCTGGGGGACTTATCTCCGCTCTGTCGCACAATTTCACTGTCCTGGTGGCGGCTCGGCTGTTTCAGGGCCTCTTTATCCCGGCCCTCACCACCAGTCTGGCAGCCTGGCTTGCCAGAACGCTGCCCGTGAAACGGCTGAGCGTCGTCATGGGATCCTACGTTTCCGCCACCATCCTCGGGGGGCTTGGCGGACGTCTGCTGGGCGGCTGGATTCATTCCCCCCTTCACTGGCGGTATGCTTTTCTGTCCGCCTCCTTTTTTATTGGGATTGCAACCATTCTTGCCCTGGTGGTGCTGCCCCGTACAGAGAGAAAGGGAACCCTGTCCCAAGAAATGGACGTCGGTTTTTTCTCCCTCTTGAAACGAAGGGATCTGCTGCTGATCTTTTGCTGCGGCGCCGGGGGGCTCCTGATCTTTTCCCCGGTTTTCAACTTTCTGCCCTATCGACTGGCCGGCGCCCCGTTTCATTTTCCAACGGGGCTGATCACCTTGATCTATCTTGTCTATGTGTTGGGAATATTCCTGGGTCCTTTGGCAGGACGATTCGGAAATCGGTTCGGGGGAGGAAATACCATG
>JBBSAR010000086.1:0-11791 GCA_038252125.1 Desulfatiglandales bacterium | reverse complement strand
GACGGGATCCTGGTTGGCGGCCACGACAAGGGCGCGGGTTGCGGCCGCAAGCTCATGGGGACTCTGGTCTCCCAACGCCTCCAACTGAAAATTAAAACCGCTGGTGTTTCCCAGACCCTGAATGGCCGGTCGTCCGAAGGCGAAGATGTTGGCGGTAGGGATGGCCGCCAGCTCGGGTCGCACACGGGCGAGAATCCCATCCAGCTTCAGTTCGGGCGTTTCCCGTTTGTCCCATGGATCAAGGATTACAAAACCCAGCCCCACATTCTCACTGCTGCCGCTTAGCAGACTGTAGCCGGCCACTGCTATGACGTCGGCTACTCCGGGGGTCTTTTTAAGGAGTTGGGACACCTGATCCAGGACCTTGTTCGTTCGTGAGAGGGTCGAGGATTCGGGCAACTGCACATTAATAAAGAAGACCCCCTGGTCTTCGGTGGGCAGAAAGCTGGTGGGCCGCGTGGCGAAAAGGTAGTACGCGGAAGCGATAATCAGGCCGAGGATGAAAAAGGCAACAAGCTTTCTTTTTACGAGCCACGCCGCCGTTATAATATAGGTACTTCTGGATCCGCGTACGAACCTTGAAAACCAGGCCAGTGGTCCCCTGGTAATGATTCGTGAAGGTCTGAGAAAGGTGGCGCAGAGGGCCGGGCTCAAGGTCAGCGCATTGAGAGCCGATAGAAGGACCGCCGTGGAGATGGTGACCGCGAACTGCTTGTAGAGCTGTCCCGTGATGCCGGGAATGAAACCGACCGGGACAAATACGGCCAACAGGACCAGAGTGGTGGAGATGATGGGGCCGGTTACCTGCCCCATGGCCTTGATGGCTGCATCTCTCGGGCAGAGGTTTTCTTCCTGCATGACCCGCTGCACATTTTCCACCACTACGATGGCATCGTCCACCACGAGGCCGATGGCCAGAATCAGCGCAAAAAGCGTGATGGTGTTAGCGCTGAAACCCAGGACCAGGAGCACGGCAAAGGAACCCACCAGAGAGACGGGGATGGTCAGGGCCGGGATCAGGGTTGCGCGCCAGTCCTGCAGAAAAAGGTAGGTGACGCCTACAACCAGAAGAAAAGTAATGAAGAGCGTAAATATGATCTCGTGGATGGCGGACTGAACGAACCTTGTGGTGTCGTAAACCAAACGATACTTTATCCCTTCAGGAAAACGGTGGGAAAGGCGCTCCACTTCCGCCTCCACCGCTTTTATCGTCTGCAGGGCATTGGCGCCCGAACTCCTGTAGATGGCCATATTGACGGCCGGTGAACCGTTCAGTGTCGATTTTGAGGCGTAGGACACGGCGCCCAGCTCCACCCGGGCTACATCACGGAGCCTCAGGACGCCCCCCTTGGGGTTGGCCCGGATGATGATGTTTTCAAAGTCTTCGACTTTTTTGAGCCGCCCTTGTGCCCGCAGGGTGTACTGTACCTGCTGCGCATCGCTTCCGGGCGCCGTGCCGATGGAGCCGGTGGCGGCCTGGACATTTTGCTCGCGAACGGCCGCGATAACGTCATCGGCGGTAAGCCCCAGAGAGGTGAGCTTTTCGGGGTTCATCCAGATGCGCATGCTGTAGTCCAACGCCCCGAAAAGATAGGCTTCACTGACTCCGTTGAGTCGCGTCAGGGCATCTTTTACATTGATGCTGATGTAGTTGCTGAGAAACAGGGCGTCATAGCTGCCTTTGGTCGTAAAAAAGCTGATGACTCCCAGGATGTCGGAGGATCGCGTTCGTACGGCGATGCCCTGGTCGGTTACTTCCTGGGGCAGCTTCGGGATGGCCTGCTGCACCCGGTTTTGAATGTTTACCTGGGCAATATTGGGGTCCGTGCCCACTTCGAAGGAGACGCTCAGGCTGTAGCTTCCGTTGTTAGAGCAGGTGGAGGACATGTAGAGCATATTCTCCACCCCGTTTATTTCCGCTTCGAGAGGCGCGGCTACGCTGCCCGCCACCACCTCAGCGCTGGCGCCGGGGTAGGTGGACTGAACGCGGATTTCCGGAGGGGAAATGGGCGGGTACTGGGCTACCGGAATATTGAGCAGGGCGAGCACCCCGGCCAAGGTGAGAATGACGGAAACCACTATGGCCAATCTCGGCCGGTCGATGAAAATCCTTGAAAACATGGTTTATTTCACGGCCTTCGTGCTTTCAGGAACCGGGTTTACGATCTGTCCGGGGGTCACTTTCTGTGCGCCCTGAACGACAACGGTTTCGCCCTGCATGAGTCCTGATTCCACCACCCAGTCTGAATGGATAACAGGGCCGGTGACGATCCGTCGCTGCACGATCCGGTTGTCCGCATCCACCACAAAGACGTAACGTCCCTCGCGATCTTCCTGAATAGCCGATTGCGGGATGACCGGCAGTCGTTTGCCTTCCTTGCATTTCACCAGGATCATGACGTATTGGCCCGGCAGCAGGAAACGATCTGAATTGTTGAATACGGCACGGACGGCGATCGTTCCTGTATTGGGATCCACTTCATTATCGACGAAATCCACCTTTCCAGGGTGTTCATAAATCCCCCCCCCGGGTATCCGGATGGTAGGCTCCAAAAGGCAGCCCGGGCTTTTCCCGTTGCCGGTTTTGCGTGCATTTCGGGCGCCGGCCAGATTGGATTCACTCATGGAATAAACCACCCGGATGGGATGGAGCTGAACGATTCGGGCAAGGGCTCCTGAGGCGGGACCTACCAGATTGCCCTTTGTAAATGCCGTGCGTCCGATACGCCCGCTGATGGGCGCCTTGATGGTGGTGTACCCCAGATTGATTTCAGCCTGTTCCAGGTTGGCCTTTGCCTCCTGGAGCGCCGCATTCGTGCGAAGCTCCTGGTTGGCGGCTGTTTCCAGATCCGTGGCCGATACCCCTCCGGACCGAACCGCCTTGAGACGCTGCAGGTACTGCCGGGCGTTCTTCAGGGCCGCTTCCGCCTCGGCCACCTTGGCGCCGGCTTCGTTAACCTTTGCCTTGTAGGGGGCCTGTTCCAGAAGGTAAAGAAGATCTCCCGCATGAACATCGGTTCCTTCCTTGAACTCCACCTTTTCCAGATACCCTTCCACCCGGGCACGCAGGTCTACGGCCTGTATCGCTTCCACCCTCCCCACGTACTCGTCGGGAAGGTTCACTTCCTTTTCCGTGACCGGCATGACGGTAACCACTGGAGGGGGCCCTTTTCCTTGACCGGGAGGCCCGGCCTGGGGGTGCGTCGGAAAAAAGAGCGGCAGCATGGAAACCAGGAATGCCAGGTATGGCAGGAAAGCGTTTTTGCGTGACATGTTTTTCTCTATTTTCTTTGTTATTCAATGGAAATGAAATTTCCGAAATTCCCTCATGGCCATTACCACAATCCATTTAGAATTTCAAATAAATAGATTTTGCCTGAAGAGAGGCGTTTACGGCATTGGCGGGGATGAGAGGGCGCAGTCCGCGGCCCCCAAGAGCGCAGCCTTGTCATTTAAAATGACGCGAACGGGAATTTTTGAAAGCAGGTCCCTGAATCGTCCCTTATCGGTAAACGCCTGCATGAAAATGTCCTTTTTCAGCGCTCGCAAAATCCTGGGTGGAATTCCTCCTCCCAGATAAAGCCCTCCCAGCGTCAGCCCTGTCAGTGCCAGGTTCCCGCACACTCTGCCCAGGATGGACACAAAAAGATCGAGGACTTCCGAACACAGCGGATCTTTGCCGTTCAAGGCCGCGTTGGATATAACTTCGGGGGCATCCGATTCCTTCAAGGCTTTGGATAACCATGCCGGTTCCTCATAAGTGGATGTCTCCTTAAGCCAGGTGTATATATGGGTCAGGCCGGGTCCCGAAACCACCCGTTCGATGCTCACGTGTCCAAACCGTTCCTTAAAGTACCGCCAGAGGTCTATCTCCCGTTCGTTGGTGGGTGCAAAATCCGCATGTCCCCCCTCGGTGGGCATGGCCACGACACGGCCGTCGACCCATACCATGAGCGCCTCTCCCAAGCCCGTCCCCGGAGCCACCAAACCAACGGCGCCCTCCCTGTTGCTTCTCCCCCTGTTCAGGCTCAAGATCTCCTTGGAGGCCAGAAGCGGGACCGCGCGGATGGTTGCGGCCACATCATTGATGAGACGGACATGCTGGAAGCCAAAGCGCTCCCTGATTTTGCTCCCGACCACTTCCCAGGGAAGGTTCGTGGTTTTTGTCCTGTTCTTTTCCACCGGCCCGGCAATGCCGAAGCAGGCGCCCGTGATATCCTCTCCGTGTTTCGCCAAAAAGCGCTCGATGATTTCCTCAAGCCCCCGCGCATCCTGGCTCGGAAAGGTCTCTTCGGTTTTGAGGTGCGGTCTCTTCCTGCCCGCGGTAAAAAGGCCCAGGCGGGTATGGGTGCCTCCGATGTCGCCGGCCAGTATGATCGGATTTTCTTGCTTTGACATTTTCAACCTCCCTTGAAAAGAAAAAGGGTTGCACAAGATATCTTCCAATGCTGTTCTAAATACCGTTGATTCTCTTTGCCAACCTGCGCTGAAATGGACCTGTCAAGATTTTTCAGGCGGATGTTGCAGTGCCTTCAAAACATTCCGGGTATGAAAAATTCGATGCAGGGCCGTGACATGGGTGGCGATGGCCAGCAACCAAAGGGCCGCGTGGAAAAATCCGAAGATCGACCCCGCGGCAAGGAGAAGGATGCGCTCCGGTCTTTCCATGATCCCCACGGCGCATTCCGGGATGGCCAGTTCGGCGCGGGCCCGGACGTAGCTGACGAGGAACGTCCCGCATATAATAATCAATAGAAGCAGTGTCATCCCGAAATCCCCCTGTTTTGAAAAGTAGGCCAGGATTCCACCAAGAATCAAGAAATCGGAATAACGATCAACCACGGAATCGAAAACCCCGCCCCATTCGGATGTCTGGTTTCCGGCCCGAGCCACGGCGCCGTCCAGCATATCAAAAAGGCCTGCCGCCAGGATGACGATCCCGGCTGTAACAACAAAACCTCGATAATAGCAATAGGCGCCGATGCCGTTGACCGCCAGCCCCGTGAGTGTGAGGGTGTTGGGTGAAATGTTGTGGCGGTTCAGGAATACAGCGGCGCCGTTGAGGCAGGTTTCAACCCGATTTCCGACGAACTTACGCAGCATGATCGCTCAACGGTCTATCTCTCCCGCGATGAATTTTTCCAACAGGTCTTTTGCCTCGCTGTCGGCAAACTGTTTTGGAGGATGCTTCATGGCAAAGGCGGAGATGCTTGTCAGGGGACCGCCGATTCCGCGATCACGAGCCAGGCGGCAGCAGCGAATGGCATCAATGGTCACACCGGCTGAATTGGGAGAATCCTGCACGGAGAGCCGCAATTCCAGTTCCATGGGAACCCCTCCGAAGCCTCTGCCTTCCATGCGTATGAAGCAAACCTTGTTATCCTTTTGCCAGGGTACATAATCGGAAGGACCCACATGGATATTTTCGTCATCCAGCGGCTGGTTCAGCTGCGATTGAACCGCCTCCGTCTTGGACACCTTTTTCGATTCCAACCGGGTCCGGTTCAACATGTTCAGGAAATCCGTATTGCCTCCGGTATTGAGCTGATACGTCCTGTCCAGTTTGATCCCTCGGTCCGTAAAAAGCCTTGTCAATGCTCGATGAATAATGGTGGCGCCCATCTGGGACTTGACGTCGTCTCCCACGCAGGGGATTTCCTTGGCCTCAAACCGCTTGGCCCACTTGGGATCGGATACAATAAAGACCGGCATGCAGTTTATCAGGCTGGTCCCTGCTTCAAGGCAACATCGGGCGTAATAGTGGGCCGCTTGCGTGGAACCTACCGGGAGATAATTGAGCAGTATTTCAACCCTGTTGTTGGTAAGCTCCTCAGCCACATTGACCGGCGCCTCATCGGAGGGGAGATAGGTGCGGTGTTCCGGATAGCCCTTCATATGATCGGAAACACCGTCTGAAATAGGCCCCATTTTGACCGTGACATCGCTCTCTTCAATGGACGCTCTGATGGGATAGGTACAGTTCGGTAGGGCATAGATGGCCTCGTGGACCGGTTTCCCAACTTTTCGCCTGTCGATATCAAACGCGGCCGCGATTTCTATGTTTTCGGGCAGATATCCTCCCAGGTTGTAATGCAGCAGTCCCACCGGATCTTTCCGCTTGTCAGGTTGGCTGTAATATTCGATTCCCTGAAGGAGCGATGCCGCACAATTGCCTACCCCGACAATTCCAACCCTGATTTTTTTGTTCTTCTCCATGGTGATAAAATACCGTAGTTGGAATTGAAAAAAATCCGGTAAAAACCCATTCTCCAGCGCGCAACGATACGAAAATCGTAATAGTACGTCAAGGCAAAAAGAATCTCGTTTAAAAGACACGCTCATTGTATATCCCGGAGAAGTCGCACGGGTCAAAGCCACCTCCTTCAGACGTCTTTCCCCACTTTGAAGAATACAGCTTATCGAAAGATTAAATACCTGATTGAACCGATGGACGATTGAAGAGCCTTTTCTTATTATTTTGGGAAACCACAATGGCATGGGAAGCATTTTTACGAGTTTGGATCTAAAAGGTTCGTGGAGCCGGGCATTTTTTTAGTTGGCCGTATTGACCCTGAAAATAAATCTCAAACAATAGTAATTTGTGATCAAACAGGTGAATCGTATGAAGATCCGGAATGTTAATGAGTATAACAAGAGGATAGCAGTGGCTCCGAAAGGGGAGAACCTGCTTTTTCTTATCGAGCGGGGAGGGGGCAATTTCTTTGTGGTGGTGAAACCGGCTTCATAAGGATTAGGGAGGGTTTCAAAGACCTAAATTACGGGATTGACCCCATTGTTTTGCGGTCGGTTTGCGATACAATGGGGCAATACAAAGGGCAGTTTGCTCTGAAAAGAGCTCCATGGGGTATGAGATTCACGGACTGATGAGGAATATATGACGATTCTTACTGCAAAAAACCATCTGTATTTGTCAGAGAACCAGGATATGCTTCCCATGAAACTGGGGATCAATGGCTCGGGAAGGATCGGCAAGATGACCGTCTGGCATCATGTATCCAGGCAATCTTTCGAGGGGATTGTGCTGAACATCGGGAGGGAAGTGGGGCGGGGGCTTGAAGACGTGGCCGGCTATCTGGAGCGGGACAGCACTTACGGCAGCCTTGCCCGCTATATTCATGGTTTCAGGGGACAACGGGTTATTGAAGAGATCAATGAAAAAGATGGCTCCATGCGCATCAACGGGATACCGGTAAAGGTGCTGAGAGAACATCGAAATCCCGGGGAGATCGGATGGAGTAAGCAGGGTGTTCAAATCGTCGTGGACTGTACCGGTGCATTTAGAGATCCGACCGAGGCTTCTGACGTCCCCAAAGGCAGTCTGAGAGGACATCTGGAGGCAGGGGCCAAAAAGGTCATCCTCTCAGCTCCATTTAAGATGAAGGATAAATCGCGCCCGATGCCCGAGGATGCCGTGACCAATATTCAGGGCATCAATGAAGAAGCCTATATCTCTGACAGGCATCATCTGATTTCCGCGGCTTCCTGCACCACCACTTGCCTTGCCTTTATGGTTAAGGCCCTTTTGGATCATTTTGGATCCGATCCCATCCTGAGCGCCTCCATGGTCACCGTCCATGCTACCACGGGAACGCAGGAGATTCTGGATCAGCTCCCCGCGGCGGGAAGTAAGGATTTGCGGAAGAATCGAAGCATCTTTAACAATATCATCCTGACCAGCACGGGGGCGGCACAGGCCTTGGGGCTGGTGATCCCTGAAATGAAGAAGATCGATTTCATGGCAGCGTCGGTGAGGATACCGATAAATACGGGCTCCATTGTGATTCTTGTCTTGAATATCCAGAACGAGGATCCCGAAAAGGCGATTGACGCAGACAGCATAAATGACATCTATAGGAAGGCGGCGGATGGGTATCTGAGTAAATTTCTTACCTATACGGAGTCTCAGAACGTCTCCGCGGACATCATTGGAACCGTCTCGGCGGCCATCATAGAGGGGAAAGAGACGCGTACGCGAACAGGTCAGGTCAAGGTCAATCTGGGGCGGGCCTGCAGAATTGTTACCCGGGGACAACCCATGCCTGAAATGGACTCTTCCACCCTGGAGATCCCTGTGACCCACGTAGTAGTGAATGGCTGGTATGACAACGAGCTGGGCTCTTTCTCCCATATCCTGGGAGAAACGACCATCAGGGTGGCAAAGAGTCTCATAGAATGAATTACAGACGTTTCCACTCGCGGCTTTACTCCAAAACCGCGAGATGGTATAGAAGATCAAAAATCTATTTCGTCATTGTGTTCCACTTGGCAAACCTTCCATGACTCAGGAGTCCTAATCCATGAAAGAAAAAAAAAGTGTTTTCATTGCTGAAGACCATGCGGTGCTCAGACAAGGCCTTCGGTCCTTATTGGATGCCAGTGGTGAATATAAAGTAGTCGGCGAGGCGGCGGATGGAGCGGACGCCATACGAAAAATTACGACCTGCAATCCCGACCTTGTCCTGTTGGATCTCAACATGCCCAAGATGGACGGTATTTCGGTGATCAAAGATCTTAAGAAAAGATATCCGGATATCAAAATTCTTGTCTTGACCATGTTCAAGACCGAAGAATACGTTCTCGAGGTATTTCAATCGGGCGCTGAAGGCTATTGTTTGAAATCCTCCCCCTATGATGAACTTCTGGTAGGCATACAGGCTGTTTTATCCGGAAAACGATTTATAAGCCCGGATATTTCCGATAATGTGCTGGAAGGATATCTTGAAGGGAAAAAGTCCCTGAAGCAAAAGTCCTCCTGGGATACGCTTACCCAAAGAGAGAGAGAAGTCCTTAAACTGGTGTCCGAGGGCTACAAAAATAAAGAGATCGGTGATTACTTGTGCATCAGTGTCAAGACAGTGGAAAAGCACAGGGCCAATATCATGCAGAAACTTGATCTTCATACCGCATCGGCATTAACCGCCTATGCCGTTGAACGAGGTCTCGTCACAAGATAATCGGGCAAATACGAATTGCCGCGGACTATGCCTGGTCCCATGGTTTTCCTTTTTCAGTGGAGAAAAGATGGAGAAACATCATAAATTTTCCATATGGTATGTAGTGTTGGGGATATGGGTGGTTCTGCTTTTCCAGAGTTATCTCGGGTCAGCCTTGTCCATCAAGACCGTCCCCTACAGCAAATTCCTGGATCTGTTGAAACAGAACAAGGTGGAGGAGGTGGCCGTCACCGAAAACCGGATAGAGGGCCGGATGAAATCGGAAAAGCCAGGCGCGGAAAAGGGGGAGGCGTTCCGAACCGTGAGAGTCGATCCCGAATTGTCCAAACTCCTTGAATCCTATAATGTTACCTTCAAGGGAGAAGTCCAATCCAATGTTTTGGCAAACCTCTTCTCCTGGTTTTTTCCGATCATCCTTTTTTTCGGGGTCTGGTACTTTTTGATGAAGCGGATGGCCGGCCAGCAACCCGGTTTCATGAGCCTGGGCAAGAACAAAGCAAAAATCTATGTGCAGGAGGATGTGGGCGTCGTCTTTGATGACGCAGCCGGGGTGGATGAGGCCAAACAGGAATTGGTGGAGGTCATCGAGTTTCTCAAGGAGCCGGCCAAATTTACCGAGCTGGGCGGCAGGATGCCGAAAGGGGTGCTCCTCGTGGGGCCTCCGGGGACTGGGAAAACCCTGCTGGCCAAGGCCGTGGCAGGAGAAAGCGGGGTGCCTTTTTTCAGCCTCAGCGGATCGGAATTTGTGGAGATGTTCGTCGGGCTGGGGGCCGCTCGGGTGCGGGACCTTTTCAGCCAGGCAAAACAGAAGGCCCCGTGCATTATCTTTATCGATGAACTGGATGCCCTGGGAAAGGCTCGCGGCTTCGGTTCCATGGGAGGACACGACGAGAGAGAACAGACGCTCAATCAGCTTCTTGTTGAGATGGATGGTTTCGATCCCACGCTGGGTGTCATCCTGATAGCGGCTACCAACCGGCCGGAGATTTTAGATCCCGCTCTTCTCAGACCCGGCCGTTTTGACCGGCAAATCCTGGTGGACCGTCCCGATAGGAAAGGGCGGGAAGAGATCCTAAAGATACACCTGAAGAATGTAAAGGCTGTCGGGGACCTGGACCTGGAAAAGCTGGCCAATATGACGCCGGGCATGGCAGGGGCCGACTTGGCGAATCTGGTCAATGAGGCTACTCTTCTGGCCGTGAGGAGAAAGAAGAAAAAGGTCGGCATGGCCGAATTTCAAGATGCCGTGGAGCGAATCATCGGGGGGCTGGAAAAAAAGAACCGGGTGATCAATCCCAAGGAAAGGGAAACCGTTGCGTATCACGAGCTCGGGCATGCCCTCGTGGCCATGAGTCTGCCCGGAACCGACCCTGTGCAAAAGATCTCCATTATCCCCCGCGGCGTGGCTGCGTTGGGGTATACCATGCAGGTCCCCACGGAAGATCGTTTCCTCATGAGCAGGACGGAATTGCTGAACAAGATCGCCACGCTTCTCGGGGGTCGCGCCTCGGAACAGCTCATTTTCGGAGATATTTCGACCGGGGCTCACAACGATCTGGCCAAGGCGACCGAGATCGCCAGAAGCATGGTCAAGGAATACGGGATGAGCGAAAAAGTGGGACAGGTCTTCTTTGCCAGGCAGAAGAGGCCCCAGGCTTTTGAGTGGGGGTTCAGGGAAGAGGAAGAATACAGCCAAACCACGGCCGAACTCATAGACAGCGAGGTCACGCGGATCATCAGTGAGCAGTACGCCAGGGCCTCGGAACTGCTCAAGGGAAAATTGAGCATTCTGGACAAGGCAGCCAAGGTGCTCCTGAAGAAGGAAAAGATCGATGGCGATGAACTGAAGGCCATTCTGGAGGAAGAGGAAGCCCCTGAAAATCAGGCCGAACCCTGATGAAATCATGGACGACGTTATCCGTTTAGGCGCTCGGCAAAAATAATTGGTTCATCGCGGATTGGCGTGGAACCATCCTCTCGCTCCGACCTCTCCCGCCAGGGGAGGGTCGGGGTGAGGCGGCATCCGGCACGCCAACCGGCGTTGAGCCTGACAGCATTGCCATTTACCGTTTTCGTAGGATGCTCTCTTTCAGCTTTCTTCCCAATGGATACATTCCGCCGGGCATGTGGTGATTGCCTCTTCGATGCATTCCTCATCGCCCCCTTCCGGATGTTCCACCCTGGCTTTTTCCGCCTCCTCATCAAATTCGAAGACGTCCGGGCAGAGTTCCACGCAGCTTTCGCATCCGATGCATTCTTCCGTGTCAATAACGACTCTTTTCGCCATAATGTTAGCCTCCATCGGTTCTGTTTTAAAGTAACAAGCGACCTTTCCAATAATCTATTTGTTTGTAAGATAGTCGCGTCACTGTGGGAAAGGAATGGGGCGCAACCCCTATTTTTATGCAAAGTATCAGGTACGATGCCTGTGAATGAATGCCATTTCCGTTTGGAAAAATTGACATTACTGAATCAGATACGTTAAAATACCCAATCGGCCCCATGGTGAGAACCGAAAAAGCGGGATACATTTTGTAGGAGATTGCGATGGAGAATAGTCGATTTTGCGGGAATTAAGGCTTGCGGAAAGAATATTTTTTGAACTCTAACAAGAAAAGAAAGGAGACCTGTTATGCACGACAAAGCGAAATTATGTGAAAAGATCAGATCCATATACCCCGATATAGGGAGCTGCGGCATCGACGTGGATGTCGATTTTAGCAAGGAAAAAGAGGCCTGGGTGGTCAACCTTAAGAAAGGGGACCATGAACTGGAGACCTACCTGGAACCTCAGGATGCGGACAGGTGCATGGAAG
>JBBSAR010000085.1:0-11956 GCA_038252125.1 Desulfatiglandales bacterium | reverse complement strand
GATTGAACCCGCCGGGGATCGAGCAAAAAAGCGGAGCAACAGGAATTTTTCCGACCCATTGGCCTGTATACCCATAATTCGCCTGGTATACCCCATCGCTGACGGCCTTGATTCCCTCAAAGGGAGGAACCAGAGAACCAGCCGGATAGACTTCAAACACGAGACGTCCGTGTGTTGCCTTCTTCACCGCATCCGCCAAACGGAGCAAGGTATCGTGATACAACATGCCGGCGGGAACAAATCCCTGCACTTTCCATTTGATTACTTTGTCTTTTGCCAGACCGGTTGAAGCCCACAGCAACACCATGGCGATAACCACAAATACCTTCAACAGATTCCTTTTCATTTTTAAAGCCCTCCTGAATGGATGATTGTTTTGTCTTGAAAGTCAACCAATGAGCCAGTCTGAACAGATTCACCTCCTTTCGTCGAGAAACATCTTTACAGACGATTGCAAAGCCGTCTTTTTTTCTTACATCGTACCTTGTATATAAAAAATTAGAGTATGAACTACTACGCCTTTCTGATTTTGTCAAATGTTGCTTTTTCGTTTCTTGTAATCCATTACTGTTTGTTTTGCCGACTGCCGGCAGCCCTTTCAAGGTGCATATTAAAATTAGGCAATTAGTACGGATTTATTGACAAAAATCGAGTTTCAAAGCCCATAATAGGTTTCAGGTGTCAGCGCCTCCTCTGACCGGGGATAGTCTGAACGAAACAGAAAAGGCGAACCGCCAAGATATTAATAACCAGAATTGCTTCATTCCTGAAACCTGAAACCCTATGAAAACAAAATTCAGTTGGATCCGCCCATTTGGACCACATTGTCACTGGCTGCCAAACCCATAAAGTATTCCGGCAAGGCCGGAAGTCTTATGATTTTTCGAAACCCGGGGAGAACGCGATCTACCCCGGACTGTGATTCGATCTCACTTGCGAAAGGAATCGGATTCATGTGGGCAAAGAGCTCCTCAAGATCCGCTTTGCCATTTAAAAGGACCGCCATGTAATCAGGATTGTCGAGGTTTTTTACCAAAGGTATATCAACCAGCATGTTCTTGAGCATCCGTTGCATAGAGTTGTTCCCAGTTCTTCGACGATTTCCGCGGTTGAGTTCTCTGAAAAAATGCTCAAGAATGTTATCGGTACGTTGAGGGTATATGGTAACAGAACCATAGACCCTCTCTTCCGAATAGGGGTATGGAGCGAAGGGTGTACCAGCCACCGTTGTGAGTGAAACTGCTGTAGTACCCTGCTTCGGCTAAAAAGCGTCGAACCGAGGGAATTGAGTACTGCATTTCGGCACGCAAAGACCCGTGATGTCCGTGCCTTGCATGGAAGGAAATGGTGCCGACGGCGATGTTGTCAATGATAAGCCAAGGTTATTTGAAAACCTCATTGAAAGACCGCTTGTTTGCGGCTAAGGGACGCTTTCGGCAACACAATGCCGGTTAGAAATCGGGTTGACGCCAGCATGGTGTGTCACCGCATCCCCCTCTTTATTGAACCGAGACACTTTTTTCCGTCAATGTCGCATCGAATATGAGTTTCTGCGGCCACGGAGGCCACGTGACACCGAGCGACGCGTTGTTAGGATCGCCATTTTTCGCGAATGCGGCAATGCTGCTCATCATTGCATTTGACAGATCCAGCCGACCCGGCTTGTTGTCTGTGCTGAAGGCTGCATTCGAGAATAGCGAAGGGTCGAAATTTCCAAAGAGAAATGGCAGATCGAACGCATGCGCAGCGCCGTACACATCAATCCAGGGTACCGGCTCCAGTGCCCAGTTGAATTGGTAATACCAGACATTCTCTTGTTTTTCCAACAATGTGTTCAGAACATTATCGCGACTTGGGATGAAAAAGATGCTGTTCAGCAAATCAGTCTTGGCGTTGTAACCGGTGATTGGAGCCGTAACAGGCAAATACTGCTCATTGATTAAGTCAGCGTTTGTCAATGTTGGCGCGGCATCGGGGTCATAGTCCATCATCATAAAGAAACGAGTAGCATCAGAGACAATCAAGCCTGGCACACCACCAAGAACCGGAGACAGTGCCAGAAACGCCGAAAACAGCTTGGCTTCATCGCGTGTATTGCTGGCCATCACCGGGACTTTGAGGTAATTGCCCTCAGAGATTGACGCTATCGGGTCCTGAGAAACAACAGTCCCTTCCGGGATCGGACCCGAAGATGACAACCCGACTGCAGCCAACTTCGTAAGTAGAATATTGAATATGGTTGCGGGGGTCTTTGATCGTAAATAGTCTGCAATTTGCTCGTTTGTCTGGGTCGCGACATAGGCTTCGGCGGTAGCATTGTCAACAGCCTTGCCATCCGCAATCAGCAGGCTGTAGAGCAACGCGTTGCCTTGAGCCAGATAGAATGAAGTCGGATTCAACGTAGGGATACTGCCCGCAGGTAATTCAGTCGCGAGTGATATGCCACCGCTGATCGCAATCGCTCGATGGAAAAGCTTCTTGCTGGCGTTGACGACTAGTGGCGATGTCAGCAACGCATAAACGTTGATGGCGCCGGCCGACTGGCCCATTACGGTCACGTTGTCTGGGTTGCCGCCGAAGCTCTCAATATTCGCGTTGATAAACTTGAGAGTCTGGATCTGGTCAAGGGTAGCAAGATTGCCGGAGTCACTGTTGACGTCGTCGCCGGATTTGAGCTGAGGCACATTGATCCAGCCAAAAAGACCCAGGCGATAGTTGGCAGTCACCACGACTGCATTCGCAAGTTTGGCAAGCGCAGCACCGTCGTACATTGGATCAGCAGTATAGCCGGAGACATTGCTGCCTCCGTAGATAAAATAGATGACCGGCAGATTATCCTCATCGTTCGCCGGACGCCAGATGTTGAGAGTCAGACAGTCTTCGCAGCCAACCGCCGTATTCAAGGTAGTACCGATGGTTGTATCGTAGGTGTTGTTTGCGCCAGGGCCGTAAATTCGACCATATTGCGCGCAGGCGTTGCCAAACGAGTCGGTCGACAGCACTGTGTACCACGAATCGGGTTCAACCGGCGCTTTCCACCGCAGCTGATCGACTGGCGGTTTCGCGAAAGGGACGCCCTTCCAGAAATAGGTTCCTGAATTGGCACTGTCAATAACACCTGAAATCTGGCCGTACGTTGTGTTTCGAAGCTCTGGACCGCTGTTCCCGCCGCTGTTCCCGCCGCTGTCGCTGCAAGAACTCAACAAAGCAACTATCAAGCTGGCTGCTGTCAACCAGCGCATGACGCTGATGATAACTTTCATTTTGTATTTCTCCCTTCTAAATGTTGTTTTCAGGTGTAGTGCGCTGTGCTCACCGTGCAGCGCTCCAGCATCACTTTCATGATTCAACCCTCGATGACAGCTGAACAGATGACTTTGTCCTAAATCTCTTGCTGTCCAATCTCGTTGGCCCAGGTGTTTGCCATGCCCATTACACCAGACTTGCTTTGTGCACAGTTGGCTTGGCCAAATTGGCGCAGATGGCTGGGACCGAGGATGCATTGCTGTACGCGACGGTCGCTTTCAGCGCGTCCTTCAAATCATCGGGCAGGGCGGCATAGGCCTTTTTGTTGATTAGGAGTCCTGTCTGGGAGGCAGGCTGATGGATACCCGGGGTCATAACATATTTGCAGACCTCCCAGATGCCCAGGGTCTTGTCAAAGGCCGGGATGGAATATTCTGCTCCATCCAGAACCCCTCTTTGGAGATTAGGCATGATCTCGCCTCCGGGCCAAGCAGTAAATAGGGGGGCAACAGGTATCTTCCGTACCCACATTGCCGAGTAGCTGAATTGGGCCTGGTATGCCCCGTCACTGACAGCTTTTATCCCTTCGAATGGAGGAACTAACGCCCCGACTGGGTAGACCTCAAAGACCAACCGGCCATTGGTCGTCTTCTTGACCTTGTCAGCCAAGCGCTCTAATGTTTCATGAAACAACATTCCGGCTGGCACGAAACCCTGTACCTTCCATTTAACGACCTTCTCTTTGGCCAGGCAGGGAGAGGCCAGAAATAATGCACCGCAATTACCAGTAGAGCCCTATACAGATCCTTTTTCATAACAAGAGACCTCCTTTGTGATAGTTGTCGCATCTGTTACAGTCGATTCAACACAAAAAATATCTCCCCCCTTTCATTGTAGAGATTCAGGACCGCCCTCTATAAGGAAATGTCATTCCCATCCCGCGATGGAAGAAATATGAGTCATTTCGATCAAAAAGAACCCTCGGATACTCTCCATCAGCCAGCCGATTGAATATGGGTTCGACGCCAGAAAAGGTTCCCAATGCTATGGGTATTGGGGAACACGTTCGGTCACAACTGGCTTAAAACACTCGTCAAATCTGTTATTGCGATTGCATGACCCCACCCCATTCAGATCCCCCAACTCGTGGATTAAGCTGAACCACCCCATTGGGATAAAGGAAACAGATATTGAATTATGGATAACATCTGTCATCTTATTGGAAACTCTTTATTATAATTCTGGAATGAATGTCAAGTAAAAAGTTGTCTTTCGGTCAGGTTATCGGTTTTTTATTGGATCTAATGAATACTATATTTAGCATATTTATGCCATAGTTGTTTGATTAGCGCCAGGTTCACATGTCAGCGATGTCGGAAACATGTGTTTCCTAAAAGGCAATATTGTCTGATGAGCATATTGCTGATCTTCTATATGAAGCCATTCTATAATCGCACGATAGTTACCTGCGACTTGGATATTGTGGAATGGACGGACACTTTCCCAAACGAACGCTTGGGTTCAGCTACCGTTGTCCGCCTTCGCCATGGCACCTATAACTCGTTCTCGAAATAGAGAGCTTTCAGGTTCCACGTCCCGTGCCAAAAATGCGAAAATCTGCCATTTCAAAAACCTTAAAATCAATACTTGTGAAAGGAGTCGAAATGCGCTAATGTAATTGTTTAATGAAACCCGTCTTTTGCCACTTACGCATGGCACCCTAACCCCGATCATGAGTGGCACCATAATACCGGTGAGTGATAAAGAATAAAGAGGATTGGCTGAAATGTTGAGAGAAGGTCAAATAGGACCTCGCATCAGAAAATTGCGTCTGGAACGTAGCCTCACCCAACAGCAACTGGCTGATGAAGCAGGGTTGACCAAAGGGTACCTTTCCAAGATAGAGAACTCAAAGAGCGCACCCCCGGTTTCCACGCTCATAAACCTGTCAAAGGCGCTCGGCGTCAATATTGACGCCTTTTTCTCCAAGGAGGTCCCCTCAACCTCCTATACCCTAGTAAAAAAAGCCGATCGACTGGCTATGGCAAGGAACGGCGTATCATTTGGCTATTCCTATGAGCACCTGGCACCCAAATTCCCCAATCGACAAATGGACCCCTTTATTTTGACTATCCCGCCCGAAGTGGAACATACAGATAAATTCCAGCACAAGGGTCAGGAACTGTTCCTGATCCTGGAGGGTAGGGTTTTTTTTGTAATCGGGGAGGAAGAATTAGTACTCGAGGAGGGGGATTGCCTCTATTTCGATTCCGGTATCCCCCATTCTGGAAGGGCCTTGGATAATAAGGCTGTAAGGTTCTTAATCGTTATCTATTCAGGAGATGTAAAATCGTTAGGAACAGCATGAGTAGGTCCCCTTTGTCTAAAGCACTTTTTATGTTGACTCTGTTTACTGCCAGATCCATCCCGCCTGATTTAACCGGCCAGTTGCCTTCATAACATCATGAGATTGACTCTGCCTTGACACACAATGCCGAATTGCCTATTAAGGAGTCACAGTATTATCAGTGTGTTGAGGACAATTTTGAGGCGTTGGAGCAGGTCTATGACGATCGGTTTGCAACCAAATACGGCTTTTTGAGACCGTATTTCAGGCAGGTAATTTATCGTTTCCTGGACTGTGGCATCCTCCATAATGGCTTTGCAAGGGTAAAATGTGAAGCCTGCGGTCACGAATATTTGCTGGCATTTTCATGCAAGCGCCGCCATTTCTGCCCATCCTGCCATCAGAAACGGGTAGTGGAATTTGGCGAGTGGCTTTGTAAGAAGGTCCTCAAGGCCGTACCCCACCGCCATTTCGTCTTCAGCATACCCAAAATCCTTCGCCGGTATATCCTTTATGACCGGACACTCCTTTCAGAACTCAGCCGCTGTGCCTGGGAGACCTTGAAGGGATTTTTCCAGGAAGCGGTTCCTGAGGAGGACGCGGTTCCAGGGGCTGTTATTGCCATCCATTCGTTCGGCGATTTTTTGGGCTGGCATCCTCACCTCCATATTCTGTGTACGGACGGCTGTTTTTATGGAAACAGGATGTTCCGGGTCGCTCTGAAACTCGGACGTCTGAAGGGGGTACTTCACCGCTTCGCCCCGGTTTTTGGGGTAAACGGATTGCCTGGATAGTCCTGTTGGCGTCTCTGCTTATCACTTTTTTCGTCTGGTATCTCGCTAGGGACCTAACGATGGAAAGGGCTCATGATCGTTTTGTCTTTCGGATCCAGACAATAGAATCAGCTCTTCGCGAGCGCCTGCGTGCCTATGAATTCCTGCTCCAAAGCGGCGCTGATCTTTTTGCGGCTTCCGAGGAAGTCACACGGGCGGAATGGCGGACATATGTAACAGGGTTAAAGATTAATAAATATTATCAAGGTGTTCAAGGGCTCGGCTTTTCCAAAAGAATTCTTTCTTCAGAAAAGGGCTCATCGCGGATTAACGTGATATCTGCCCTGCCCCCGGGAAAGCTTTGCGATGAAGCCAGGTTTCGGGTTTCAGGTTTCAGGAAAAACTCCGGAAAAGTTCAACTGGATTAATATTGAATACAGATGCTTATGTGCTTCGGAAATGGAAATGCGACATATCCGATACTGAAACCTGAAACCCAAAGCAACGATAATAGGTTAATATCTCAAGCCTTAAAGCCAAATCATTAACGATTTAGGGGTCACCTTGAAAGGGCTGCCGACTGCCGGTTATCGCAACACGCATTGGAGGGACGAAGGACCTGGTCATCCACCGGCAGACCGGCCTTTTGGCGGCTCCTGCCGACAGCAGGGATCTGGCGGAAAGGATTGGTTATGCCATGGACCACTATGAAACCATGCAGGAGGTTGCGGAAAACGCAAGGGAGTATTTGGTTTCACACTATTCGCATTCCTTCGTAAGGGATACCTATTTTGAATTTCATGAATCTTTGGGCGTTTAACGGATCATCTGATTCATCTCAAAGATGGGGAGCAGAATGGATATGACGACGAAGCCCACCACAAGCCCCATAACAAGAATCATAACCGGTTCCAGCATGGAGGTCATGGCAAGGGTCTGGGATTCGACCTCCTTTTCATAAATGTCCGCTAACCTGTGAAGCATGTTCTCCAGTTCGCCGCTCTGCTCCCCGACGGAGATCATCTGAACCGCCACGGGGGGGAACCACCGGCTTCTGCCAAGAGATGCCGCGAGCGTTTTCCCTGTGCGTATTTCTTCGATGGCATCGTCGATCACATTGCCGATCAAAATGTTATTCACAATATTTCGGACGATCTGCAGTGCGGAAAGAAGCGGGACGCCGTTTTGGAGGAGCGTGCCCAATGTCCGCGAAAATCTTGCTACCGCCACTTTTGTTGTGAGTGTCCCCATGATGGGGGAACGAAGCTTTATCCTGTCCCACAGGACACGTCCTTTCGGCTTCCTGACGGCCTTTTTCACGAAGAAAACCCCGCACACCATAAAGAGCAACAGCACCCACCAGAATGACTTCAGAAAATTGCTGGTACTTATGAGAAGGAGCGTCGGCAAGGGAAGGACCTGGTGCATTTCGCTGAAAATCTTTGTGATATTGGGGACAATGAATGCAATAAGGAAGAAAAGAACCAGAAATCCGATGACGGACATGAGGATGGGGTAGGCCAGTGCCGCTTTCAAACGGCCTTTCAGCGCAACCTGGTGTTCACTGAATTCAGCCAGTCGATCCAGGACAAGATCCAGGGAACCGGAGGCCTCTCCGGCCCGGACCATGTTGATATAGATTTGAGAAAAGACCTTCGGGTGCTGGGACAGAGAAGAAGCCAGACTGTTGCCCTGATTGACCGATTCCTTGATCTGGACCAGGATTTTTTTGAATGCGGGGTTGGCGACCTGCCTGATCAATGCGTCCAGGGATTCAACCAGCGTAACCCCGGCCCCGATTAAGATGGAAATCTGCCTGGTAGTGGCGGACAATTCCGCGGGTTTGACCTTTCTGAACAAAAAGGAGGCAGAGAAATCGCTCGATGCCTGTTCTTTCGAAGCAGACAGAGATTCTTTCATCTCAACGGGAAAGATTCCTGACAACCGTAACTTCTGTCTTGCGGTTACCGGACTGTCCGCATCAATGATGCCATTCTTTTTCTTGCCTGCCCTGTCAAGGGCGCTGTATTCATAGACGGGCATATTTCAGCATTTCTGGGCGGTTTTGATTGCCGGGGAAACAGAAGCCGTTTGAGGAAGGGATTTCAGAGGTTTCCCGTTTTCTACGGAGTTGAAAGCAGTCCTGCTCTCCGAAAAGAGCAGGACTGCGGACCTGTAAAGAGTCAGTGACCGACAAGAAACACAGAGGGGATGAACGGCAATCAGAAATGCCTTTCCCGCATGAAACCCCAGATCTGAAGCAGGGTCTTGATTCCTATAACGGTCACGCCGGTTCCCACAATACCGAGGGCCAGATAGAGAAAACCGAAAAAAATAATATATTCAATAGTCCACTGCCATTCAAAAGAAAATGGGGTCATCGCATCTCTCCTTGACCTTTTTCAAAATTATTTCGAAACAGGGTTGAGCTCCACCTCTTTGGGAAATACCGGCAGGTATCTGTATGCGGCGGAGAATACCAGGAACCCGTATCCGACTACAGCCAGACCGATTCCCCATTCCTGCCAGGTCGGCAGATAACCCCAAAATTTGTCGAAAGGCATTACCGGTACGGCTAAGGTCACAATAATAAACAGGAACCGATTCAGCACAATGCCTGTACAGTTCAGAAGGCTGGCAAAAATGAGCCATCCCGTGCTTTTTCGTGCCGCGGGCGTCATAAGAATGATGGCCGGCAGAATGCCGCAGACGATCATTTCCGCGAAAATCATCCAAGCGCCATAAGGACCTTCCCGGAAGAAGCTCATAAAGGTCAAGCCGGCACGGGGAATGACTCCGTAAATCCAGCCCAGGTAATCGATAATTTTCAGGACCATGTACAGGGAAAGCAGCCATCCGGATATCTTTGCCAGAAGCTGGATGGCATTGTCGGGGACCAGTTTTTTTCGCGTAAGAAATTCAGCAAGCTTTGTACAGAGTATGGTGAAACACGGACCGCAGGCTATGGCGGATAATATGAACAGAAAGAAGGTCCAGGGCCAGATATAAAATCCTTCCCTTGCCGCAAAAGGCCTGGCATACATCACACCAAACATGCCGCCCAGCGAACCCTGGTGAAAAAAGGAGAGGAATGTCCCCGTCGCCGCGAAAAGAGCCATGAATTCATGTAGATTGTGCCCTAACAACCTGAAGCCTTTGATCTCTTCAAGTTTCCTGTTTTCCAGGATGATAGGAATAAATTCGATGGCCAGCACCATAAGATAGCAGGTAATGCAGAAAGACACTTCCACGAGCATGGAGTGAATGTTGGCATGCCAGAAAATAAACCAACCGCGTACCGGCTGCCCGATGTCTATTCCCAGCATGGCCATGGCGCCGGAATAGCAGATGAAGCCGATGATCACCGCGGTATTGATGATGTTCTTGAGTTCCTTTTTCCCGATGATATACGTCAAAAATCCGGTAAAAAAAGCGCCCGCTCCAAGAGCAATCACGGCCAGGTCGAATACAATCCAGAGGGCAAACGCAAACACGTTGCTCATGTTTGTCTGATTCAGTCCTTTCCAGAGGCACAGAACACCGGAAAGGCCGCCCCATGCCAGCAAGGCCAGCCAGGGCAGGGTCCAAAGCAAAAACACCCCCGGGGAACCACTTTTTACACCGTGCGGCAACAATGGCGAATCCATTTATTTTCCTCCTGAGAGTTGAAAGCCGACTCAGTTTCTGAACTTATCAAAACATCTGCTATTTTTGATGAATTCTTAGAAGGTGGAATTCATCAGGTTTTACTTGTCGGAAGGGAAAACTCTCAGAATTCATCCCTTCCGGGTTTTGTGGACCACTCATCTTCCGCCCATGTCTTGTTGACAACCGGCGTATACTCTCCGGGCAGAAAGTTGTCCCCGAGTTTTCTTACCCAGTCTCTACTGGAATGATAGTAGACCTTGGGTTGGGTCCCGAGCCGTTCCAGAAGCCTGAACGTGAAAGGGTGCTTGCTCAGCCGGGTTACCTCATGTTCCGGATTGTTCAAATCACCGAAGGTGATGGCCTTGGCCGGACAGGCTTCAGCGCAGGCGGTAATGTATTCTCCTTCTTCCAGCTCTCTTCGATCTTCCGCATAGGCCTGGTTCTTTGCCCGCATTAAACGGTGATGGCAAAAAGTGCACTTTTCAACGACTCCTCGCATGCGTACCGACACTTCGGGCGAGAGAGATCGATCCATGCCTTTATCCTGAGGGAACCAATCCCACCAGCTGAAGTATCTGGCGCCGTAAGGACAGGCCGCCTGGCAGTATCTGCAGCCGATGCATCTGGTGTAAATCTGGCTGACGATCCCCGTGTTGAAATCGATTTTAGTGGCGGTGGCAACGCATACCGAAACACAGGGCGGATGATGATCGCAGTGCATGCATGGTCTTGGAAAATAACTGACCTCCGTATGAGGAAATTTTTTTCCATTGGTTATCCTGTAAAGATGCATCCATGTGATGGTGCGTTCTTTATCCGACTGATCCGGTCTGACCGCAACATTATTTTCGGCGGCACAGGCGACCATGCATGTTCCGCATCCGGTACATTTGTCAAGATTAATGACCATTCCATATTTGTTTGTTCCCTGGTCATGTTCCTTTTTCATGAGTTACCTCGCCTAAACCTTGATTAACTTTACGGGCGTATTCCACCAAACAGGTTGCCCGCTCAAGGGGTCTTTTCCGGCCTGAATGATGTTGTTGGGATTGGCGCCTTTCCCTTTCAGAAATTCATCGTAGGCGGTGTGCCCGAATCCGAGGGGAAGATACACAAAACCCGGCATGGCCCCTTCGTAAAGATTCACCCCCACTTTCGCCTGACCCGCAGGGGATTGCACGATGATGTGATCTCCCTGCTTCAGTTTATATTGTGCGGCCGTCTCCGGGTTAAGAGTTGCAAAAGAAATATCTTTGAGAAGCTGATCGTCAAAGATCGTCTTGTACAGATACGGCGGATTGGGTATCCAATTGCCGGCCAGATTCATCATCTCATAAGGGACCATCGTGAGCGGATATTCGGGTCTGTCCGCTTCGGGACTCATCGCCGAATAGTGTCCCATGCATGCCTCATCCAAGGAGACGCGAATTCCCAGATCTTTTACGGAGATTTTTTTGGAGGAATCCTCGCTCAAACTGTCGAGCGCCCGTTGAATCTGCCTGCTGTAAAACTCGAACTTTTTACTGGGGGTTTTAAAGGAAGGGGGTCCCATCTTTGTTACGGGGCGATACCACATCCCAGCGGAGGTTACCGCCTTCCACATCTGATCAAAGCTCTTGAATCCGCCCTTGGGAGCAGTGCTATGCCACTTCCATGCGGGATCCGAGTCGCTGTACTTGGCCAACCCATCCCCTGCTTCAAAGAGACCTTTCATTCTTGCCATCAGGACTTCTTCAAAATTCGCCCATGGAAAAGCAGCCCCGACGGATTCATCTATGGCCTTGGAGAGCTCGATGACCGCATCACCGGCATTCATCGTATTATAGAGGGGGATAACCACGGGACTGGAAACCCCATAAAAGGGATACTGGAGACCCACTGGCCGTACCACGTCGTACCTTTTTTCCAGGTAGTTATGATCCGGAAGAATCAAGTCAGCCAT